>JBELHI010000004.1:19724-56218 GCA_042091475.1 Alteromonadaceae bacterium | reverse complement strand
ATTAAGTTAGCAGTTGTACATTGTATTTCTCATTGAGATCCTATATTTTGAATGACTATCATTCTTTTAACGTGGTGCGGAACAGCGTGAACACATTCAACTTTTTGGCTGCCTTTCTTTATAGTTTATGTGGCATTATGATAGTGACGCAGGTTGTACGCCAAAAAAGCGTGCCTCGTATTTACTTGTATTTGTTAGCGAGTATTGCCATTGCATGCCACTTCATTAGCATATATCCATCGCTGATTAACCAGACTGGGCATCAATTATCGTTAACAGACATTGGCTCTGCTCTATGGCTCATTATTGGCTTAGCGCTAACGTTAACAGCTTACCGCACGGAGAACTTGTTACTGCTCCCTATTGCCTATTGTGTTAGCGCTGGTACGGTCACGGTCAATGCATTTGAACAACCGCTACTGACGGCTGACACACACATGTCAGTATATTTAATTGTCCACCTGACCGTTGCGTTACTAACGTTCAGTGCAACCCTGCTAGCCAGCCTTTATGCAGTGCAAGTGCAAACCATTAACTACTTATTAAAGCAACGTCGCCCGCTAGCCATTAATGAATGGGTACCACCTCTTATGCAGGTTGAGGGCGTGTTATTTAAACTCATCATATTCGCCACAATACTGCTTACGGGTTCACTGCTTTCAGGCCTGCTATTCACGGCAGACTTATTTGCCTCAGGTACGTTACATAAAACATTGCTGTCGTTCGTTGCATGGCTTCTATTTATTGGTGTTTTAGTGGCTCGTTTTGCATTTCGTATGCGTGGCAAACGGATCTCTTTTGGCACAATTATCGCGACGTTCGTCCTCAGTCTTGCGTATTTCGGAAGCCGGTTTGTACAGGAAGTCATTCTCAATTGAGGATACCCGATGATTTTTTCTTGAAACTGTCTACAAGTGAAGATAAAGTTAACGTCTTATATATTGCTAAGGATCCCTAATTGGACGACATATCTACGAGTACACTGCTGACAGTGCTTGGTGTACTCATTATTGCCTCTGCTTATTTTTCAAGTTCTGAAACCGGTATGATGTCTATCAACCGATATCGCCTAAAACACTTAGCAAAAGAAAATCATCCTGGTGCACGGCGAGTAGAAAATCTATTGAAGCGCCCTGACCGCTTAATCGGTTTGATATTAATTGGTAATAATTTGGTCAACCTGGCGGCGGCATCCATTGCAACCGTTGTTTGTGTCAGAATGTTTGGAGATTTAGGATACGCTATTGCTACCTTTGGCCTTACCCTTGTGATATTGATATTTGCTGAGGTAACACCGAAGACATTGGCCGCCTTATACCCAGAAAAAGTGGCTTTTCCAAGTAGTCTATTACTTAAGCCATTGCAGATCATACTATATCCATTCATTTTACTTATAAATACTATCACCAATGGGTTATTGAAATTAATTGGCGTGAGTACTGAACAACAAGACAAGAACCCATTGAGTAAAGAAGAATTGCGCAGTGTGGTTAATGAGGCGTCATCTTTGATGTCAGGCCAGTACCAAGACATGCTACTCGGTATCCTTGATTTGGACAAAGTCACCGCAGAGGACATCATGATCCCCAGGACTGATATTGTCGCCATCGATATCAACGATGAATGGCGTTCTATTCAAAAGCAGCTGACTCAAGCACAGCATACCCGAGTATTACTATACCGCGATAGTATTGATGATGCCGTTGGCTTTGTTCATCTGCGAGATGCCCTACGCTTACTATCTAAAGACCAATTCAGTAAAGCCACGCTACTCAGAGCGGTAAAAGAAATCTACTTCACTCCTGAATCGACCAAATTGTCCTCGTTGATGTTTCAATTCCAAGAAGCAAAAGAACGTATAGGATTGGTAGTAGATGAATATGGTGATATCCAAGGTCTAGTTACCCTTGAGGATATTCTTGAAGAAATTGTCGGTGAATTTACCACGTCGATATTACCTGCCCATAGTAAAACCAGTAACATTCAGCAAGATGGCTCGGTATTGATCGACGGCAGCGCTAATATTCGAGAGCTTAATAAAGAAATGGAATGGATTTTGCCAACGGAAGGTCCAAAAACTTTAAACGGACTCATTCTTGAGTATCTTGAAGAAATTCCGCAAGGGAGTATGAGTTTTAGGTTAGCCGGATACCCCATGGAGATTGTCGATATAAAAGATAATATGATAAAGACCGTGCGGATAATGCCTGAATTCTATCAAGTAAAAGCGACTGTATAAGCTACTCAACTGACCCTAGATGATATCACCCAAACGCGGTCATCTTACGTTCATTAGCGCCAGCTTCCATATCTATCATTGCTATGCCGCCGGTGGGGAAAAATACACCCACGGGCTTAGCCACGATATGGTCTAATAATTCACTAATCAGTGGCATGTGTGTCACCACTAACATAGATTGAATGTCCCTATGCTCTTGCATCAATATCTCGATGTAATCAGCCACCCAGGAGGCATCCCCTGACGGGATGATATCGTCAACCACCTGATGTGCCCGCACACAAATGTTATCGGCAACATGAGCAAAGGTTTGCTTCGCTCTGAGATAGGGTGAAACCAAGGCGAATCCAACTTCAGGCACGGCACTTCCAAGCCAAATACCGGCGTCTTTTGACTCTTTCTGCCCTGCTAAGGTTAATGCTCTGCTGGCATCAGTAGCGGCATATGTCTCGGCCTCACCGTGACGCATTAAAAATAATTTCATATTCAATCGTAACTGTATCGTTGTGCACGGAGTAATTATTTCCTGAAATAGCCAACTTGGCTATTAATTTTACTAAAAAATTAACAAAATAATCTGTTGATATCAGAAATTTCCATTAAGCTGTAGGGCAGTATGGCTCAAAAGGTAGTTGTTTTGAAACAAAAATTAAATGAAACAAAAAACTTCTCACACATGCAATTAGTTAACGGCCTAAAATGTATGGTTATCCAAGATTGTAATGCGGTAAACATATCCCTCAGCCTCAGCATCTGTGTAGGCCATACAAACGACCCTACCGGGTATCAAGGTCTTAGCCATCTACTAGAGCATATGCTGTTTCAAGGCAGTAAAAATTATCCTGAAGCTAACACGCTTGTCACTCAATGCCACCAGTCTGGAGCCAGTGTTGAAGCATTAACCAGCGCAGAACTAATGCAAATAAACTGCAGCGTAAATACTGAAACCCTAACAGCTATCATTAATATTATAACTGACATGATTTCAGCCCCGTTAATGCAAAAAAAATCGATGCAGCGAGAGATGGCGATAATTGAACAAGAATTTGCAGCTAAAAAAAATGATGACCACGCAAGACTTGCACAGGTCGCCAACCATTTGACCAATGAAAACCACCCCAGTCATCATTTTACTACGGGTAATCAACAATCATTCGACAAACATTCACCCACTTATTGGCATCAGCAACTATTGGATTTATATGAACAATATGTTCACGCCAACAATATCAGTTTGTGCATCATCACGCCATTTAATGTTGAACAAGTAGAGACAAGGTGGCTGCCAGCTTTTAAAGCTTTACCTTGCAGTATGACACCCCCTGCTAAGCAATCTGTCGCTCGGTTTGATTCTAAGCATGTAGGGATTGCTGTTGGTATCCAAGCACTAGAAAATACCCGTCAGTTGCTGTTCAGCTTTGCAATGCCCAATATTCTTCCTCATTATAAAACAAAACCGTTACAGCTTTTAACCAAGCTACTTAATCAAGATGTGTCAGGAAGTCTGATAAATCACCTAAAATCCCAAGGCTGGATAACGGCTCTGTCAGCGGGTTTTGGCCAACATGGGCACGGTTATTGTGATTATGACATACACTTGATTTTGACCGCTGAAGGCGAGAAAAACATAGAAAAAATACACCACTGCGTGTTTTCAAACCTCGTTTTCTTGCAGAACATTAGTAAACAAGTTTGGCGTAAAAACGAACTAAAAAAAGAACAAGAAATTGCTTATAAACACAACTTACAAGGTAATATTGGCCACTTAGCTTCAGAGTTTTCTGCTAATTTATTTTTGTTTCCACCCTGTGATGTGATTGGCGCGAATCAATTAATCAGCCATATTGATGAGGACGATGTCTGGTTTCAGTATTTGACTGCCGACAACATGCGTAGATTTCACCTTTCAAAACATAATCAAGGTGATGATATTGAGCCTTGGTATGGCACTGAATTTAAAGTGACGAGACTTGCATCTGAATTTTCACCAACCCATACTCCCTATGATAGCGATTATGGGTGGCAGGCACCGTCTCGTAACCCATTTATAGCCGACGTCGTTGACGCCAGCGCTGTAACACCCGTAACAAACATTGAGCAAAGAGTGGTAAACAATCCTGACTACTCGGTGTGGCATATTTGTTCACACAAACAAACAATTCACAACGCTGAATGCTACATTGGTTTGTTTGGTGACGAGTTAATAAATACTATCGTTGCTAAAATTTCTGTTGATGTCATCGTCAGTATTGTCAACCGACGATTTAATCAGGATTTTGCAGGCGCAATAAGTGCGGGATTAAATTTTAGAGCTTATGGGTCTTTGTCGGGTCTATCACTACATTGCAACGGAACAAATCACGGCTTACGCGTTTTAATTACCTCCATGATGGACAATATAGCGAGTGTTCCAATAACCGAAAATGAATACAGGTTGGCCTTTACTGAGTTACAAACCAAATATGTACGTCAGTCAACCACTAAAGCTGTATATCAGCTGTTCAACAGTTTAAACCAACTAATGAATCCACTGGCTTACGATGCAAAAAACAAACACATCCATTTGTCACAACTCACCTTCAACGATGTAAATAGTTTACACCGTGAGCTGTTTAAAAAAGCCAATATCAATGTACTGTTTGCTGGCCATTGGGGAACAGAAATGCTACTCACGCTACAGCATCAAATTGCAACAATAAGCCATAGAAACGGCAGAGCAAAGCCATTTTATAATACATTCAACGTTAATCATAAAAACACAGGTAGCCAAGTAAAAAAGATAGAAAAACAGTCTGATTACGCACTGATAAGTTATATTTACTCATCATCCACTGCAGCCCATGTTAGACCTTGTTTTATGTTAGCAGAGCAAGTGTTTGCTGGCGCATTCTTTTCAGCTATGCGTCAAGCCGCCCCCTTGGCTTATCTTTGCGGGAATCACTATCTACCCCACGGCAGTTATCCCGGTTTGGTGTTTTATGGTCAAACCAAATCCCAGCAAAGTGGTGAACTTGAGTTAGCAATAACCAACTTCATAAATAACCTGAATAACATTTCTAATGAACTGACTGAAGATACATTTGTTGCGCTGAAAAAAAACCTCAGTCAACAACTAGAAAAACCCGCGCCTGATCCATCCCATGATTATAAAACCTTCTGGACAAACCTTTTTCTACCAGCGTCAATGCACAATCTTGAAACCAATGTATTGACTCAACTGAGCAAGATCACCCTTGCGCAATTTCAATGGTTTATTGCGGAGTTGAAAGATAATGAACAACACCCAAAGATTATCTTGTTTACTGACAATTAAATAGTAAAAAAAATCGATTTATGAAATACTAAGGAGCATATTGATAACTCGACTAGGCTAGCATACACGGCAAAAAATGAAGCACTTATTTTTAACACTATTGCTCGCAGTCAGTCTGAGTAGCATAGCCCAACCTGATAACCGCTACACGAGTCAAAAAGTATTATTCAATGACGATGTGGTTTTTGACATAATTCAAGATCAGGACGGCTACATTTGGGTGGGCTCAGGCGCTGGAGTGGCGCGGCACTTCAATGGCTCTCAAAAAACAATTATCTCTGAATTCGAATATGGCGAGTTTATACACGCGCGCCAACTCATTGATATTGGCAACAACCTTTGGTTTGGCGACCAAGGCACGCTATACAATTACAGCAAAAAAACCGAACAATTGCGTATTATTCCGCCAAACGATACCGGGCTAGCGTTATCCGATATCAGCATGGCTAAAGTGAATGATAATGAAATTATTGTAGCCGATGACACCTCGCTCTATAGTTTTTCTGTCCGGTCCCATACTCTTAAAGCATTAGTGCCTATAAACAGTCAATTACCAAATGACATTTTCTATTTGCAAGTATTGAACGGTAAACTATGGATCGCGACCTTTGATAACGGATTTTATATTCTTGATCTAAAGTCTAAGTTATTAACACAATTATCTGACAATACTTCCCTCATAGCTGATTCACTAAGAGATGTCGTATGGCATCAAGAACATTATTGGCTGGCGACGGACACCGGATTGTGGTTGTTAGATGAGAACTTTCGTGTTGCCAATCATCACGATATGACCAATACTCCTGACTTGAGTAATAACTTTATTCGAGGATTTACTCTAGTCAATGACAGAATTCAGCTCTACACCGACTCTCAATTACTTGCAAGTAGTAACAATGCTCAGGATATACGTGTCATTAAAGAATGGAAAGATTACCTCGAGCACGGTGCCGTCGAGACAGTGACTGTGGATAAAGACGGAAACTATTGGGTAGGTACATTTGATGCAAGTGAGGATAAAGAAGATAGTTTAACAGCAACACGGACAAGTAATTTATACAAGTTGAACAGACCCAAGTCATTTAATCAGGTGTCGACGTATGATTCATTAAATTACAAACATTTGCAAAAAGACCACATATTTTGGGCTATTGCCAGCAAGACTGCAGATGAAGATTGGTTGATGAGTCAAAATAACGAGATATTTATTTTTGACCGTTCTAATGATCAATTACATCCGGTTGCCATTGATCCTGTATTTTACCAACAAACCAACAGCACTAAAAACAGTACAGATTTTTGGGATCTCGTTAGCACTGATGATGGCAAAATATGGATAGCAACCTCTAGTGGATTACATATTTTTCAGTACAACGATGTCAGTAATCAATTAGAGTATCAACAAAGTTTGTTTGAAAATGTCACGATTCCCAATCTGCATCAGGCTTTTGACAGGATATGGTTCCCACAAAATAACACCCTGGTGTATGTAGATGTAGATACATTAACCGCTACAATATTTACTTTACCCAGTTCAAAATTAGATGTGCTTACCATTGCACTAATAGAGGATGGTGACACCGTTTGGGTAAACAGTACTGAATTAGGCCTGATCACTATTGACCTGTCAAAAAATCAATATGTGGTGCAATTTACTGATGTAACCGCGCTAAAAATGGTTAAGGCATCTCATCAATACTGGCTATTAGATCAACAAAATCAGTTAAATGTATTATCCAATTCAATCCTATCTAAAGTTCAGTTTAATGACGTCAAACATGTCAACGAAGAACTGATTAACATAGCGATTAACAACAATAATTTACTGCTATCTTCTGACCATAAAATCATCAAGCTGCAAATAAGCAATCAACAAATTGTGTGGGAACACTCCCTCAACAATTCTGGCATCACTGAATTTAATGAAAGTGCCTTTCACATTGGTAACGGTTACTTACTGGCAGGTGGTGTAGGTGGTTTTTTAGCCGCTCAATTAGAATCAAACGATACCAAAGAGCGCACACTCCCGCCGGTAATTACAGCAATCAACGTGAATGGCGTAGCCTTGCATGAAAGTCACAGTGCTCAACAAGACAATATAGATGTGAGCTATGCAAAGAGCGCTCAGCTAGACTATAACCATGCATTCTTTAATATTGTATTTAATTATTTGAATCCCAGTGCCAACGATGAAGTGCAATATAGATACAAACTTAAAAACCACTTAAATCAATGGCTAACCGCTAACCAGTACGGTAATAAAGCCACGTATTCACAGTTAGCGCCCGGCACCTATCATTTTGAAGTACAGGCCTCTGTCAATGGTAAAAACTGGTCAAGCAGCAGAACCTTAGATATTGTTGTTGAGCAACCGCCATGGTTCTCGCTTTGGGCTTGGGCTTTGTATGCCGTTGTCGGCTTATCGTTTGCAGTTTATCTAATTTGGCTCTCGCGAGTGAAAGCAAGGGTACGACGTACCATTAAAGAAAATGAACAACGTTTGCAGCAAACCTTAGACGCTAGTGGCGACGAACTTTGGGATTGGACTATAGCAAGTAATGAATTGGTCAGACTAAACCAGTGGCAACATTGTGCCTTTCCTCAGGATAATCTTAGAAGCAAAATTTCTGGTAAACCCAACATTCATCCCAGTGACTACAAGCGGGTGCGGAAGGCGCTCAAACAGCATTTAACGACCAATCAAAAATATTATGAAACCTACCGCATAAAGGACCACAGTGACAATTGGGTATGGGTATTAGATCAGGGTACCTGCATAGAATTTGATGAAAATAACATGCCTACTCGTATGACGGGTACGCTGAAAAATATTGACCAAATAAAGGCGACGGAAGTGCAACTCACGTTGTTCCAGCGGTCAATTGAGACGTTATCTGATGGCGTATTCATTACAGATCCTCAGTTTTCAATCATTAAGGTCAACGCCTCTTTTTGTGGCTTATTAAATAACAAAGAGAGCAACCTGATTGGCAGACACTTGCTGGACAAATACTTTGACTTTGGTATTAGTCCGGAACAGTTAGTCTCATTGCGTTTTCGTGAGAGCTTAACCACTGAAATTTCATTAAAGACGACAAACAAAACCACACATTTAAACGTGCTTATTGATGCAATTATCAATACCCAAGGCGAGATCACCCATTACGTTGGCGTGCTATCTAACATTACCCAGCGAAAAATGGCAGAGCAAGAACTTCGTCATCTCGCCAATCATGATGTGTTAACAGGATTGCCAAACAGGACTAGCTTGTCTAACACCCACAATCAGTGGTTAGAAAAAGATATACAACATGCCCTACTCACCATGGATATGGATAACTTTAAAAAAATTAATGATTCGTTTAATCACGACGTGGGGGATCACATCATCAAGTCTTTTGCCCAGCGTTTAGAAAAACTGGCCAGTAAAGACGTCTTGTGTTTTCGTTTTGGTGGCGATGAATTTTCAATACTGATGCAGTATTCGGAAATCAGTAAAGTCATTCAAATCGCCCGCAATATTCTTGATACGCTAAATAAGCCGATAAAATTCAAACAGTACGAGCTCATCGTCAATTGTAGTTTAGGTATTGCCCTGTCCCAACAACACGGCAATACCTCACAAGATATGCTGCGCAATGCAGATACTGCTATGTACCATGCAAAATCCCGCGGTGGAGACCAATATCAGTTTTTCAATGATAGTTTGAATGAAGATGCGGTGCGTAAATTACAAATAGAAAACTTGATTCGTCATGGCTTAAAAGAGAAACTGTTTACCCTCCACTACCAGCCTAAAGTTAATATCAATACTGGGGCTATGGTGGGTATGGAAGCCCTAGTACGATTTGAGCACCCTGAAAAAGGCCTCATTAGCCCGGCAAAATTTATCCCCATAGCGGAAGAAACAGGCCAGATCATAGAGCTTGGAGCTCAAATATTGGATATGGCTTGTGCTCAGGCGTCTGAATGGGTGAAGCAAGGATTATTTAAGGGCCGCGTGGCAATTAATATTTCAGCTCATCAACTTAATCAACCAAAGTTTGACCAAGTGTTAACATCAATTTTAGATAAATACGACCTCTCACCTAAATATATAGAATGTGAAATCACTGAGAGCACGCTAATTGGCGACCCCCAATATGCCAAGAAGATCATGCAGAAACTCAAACGCCTGGGACTGCATTTAGCATTGGATGATTTTGGTACGGGTTATTCTTCACTGGCTTATCTTACTCAGTTCCCGTTTGATACATTGAAGATAGATAAAACCTTTATAGATGGCGTGGTGGGTTCGCAAACAGACAGAGCTCTACTGTCTTCTATTATTGATATTGCTAATAACTTGGGCCTAGAGGTAGTTGCTGAAGGTGTTGAAGACCAAGACCAACTCAGTGTACTGCACAAATACAAATGTGAAATAGTGCAAGGCTACCTGTTTAGTAAACCACTCAAGCCAAAACTCATCGAGGCTATACTCGTTGATAAAACGTCCTATCTGGAAAAAGAAAATTAATTAATCCATCATATTGTTGATCTTGTTTTCAAACTTTAATTAAAAAACACATTAAAAATTGAATACTTGGCACAGTCCCTGCTAATCATTATGTGATTCTTCTCACGGAAGAACAATACTAATTATAAATCAGGAGACACAAGATGATCAAAGCATACGCACTAGCATTAGCACTATCAACCAACACAGCTGTCGCAACTGAGAACGCTGTTGAAGCAAAATCACCGCAGGCCAGCACTGACTTTACGCAAGTTATTACTCAAGCACCAGAATTAGGGTTGAAAAAACGGGCAGCAGTAGCAAAATCTAAGCGCGTTATCCGCCGATAGCACTTATTTCAATAAAAAACCGGGCTTAGCCCGGTTTTTTTATGTCTACGTTTTAACACCTGTCAAAAAACTGACTGTATTGTTATCAGGTTTCCAGTCAATTTATTGACATCAACGTGCCTCAATAAAAACGTTTACCACTTGCTTTCATCTCTAGCAATAATGGCGCAGGGGTAAAATTAACATCATTATACTGCTGATAATGCTGCATGCGCGCAACCACATGGTCAATGCCCAAGGTATCCATATACATAAACGGGCCGCCTAAGAATGGTGGAAACCCAATACCGAAGATAGCGCCAATGTCACCGTCTTTAGCACTTCTGATACTACCCTCTTGTAGACATAAAGCAGCCTCGTTGAGCATTCTCAACACACAGCGTTCAGCAATTTCAGCGGCACTGAGTTTTGCTGCTAATGACACACCTAACAACCCATAAACGGCCGAGTCTACCGCCTTACCCTTCTGCTTTCCGCTATATAGATATAATCCTCTATTATTTTTCTTACCCTTGCGGTCGTCATCTAATAAACGTTGCGCTACATCAGGTGCCTTGAAGCGTTCGCCGTAAGCATTTTCAAGTATTGGCGCAATTTTTACCCCAATCTCAATACCAACTTCATCCAGCAACTTCATTGGACCTACTGGAAAACCAAAATCAACTAACGCTTTGTCAATACCGTCAATAGATTCACCACCGAGTAGCAGCGTCGCCGCTTCATTCATATAGGGCGCCAAAATACGGTTGACATAAAAGCCTGCACCGTCTTTTACAACAATTGGTGTTTTACCCTGTTTACGGGCAAATTCTACCGTGGTAGCAATAGTTTGTTCACTGGTTCCTTGATGAGGGATTACTTCTGCTAACGGCATCTTCTCAACGGGAGAGAAATAATGTAAACCAATAACATTTTCAGGTCGTTGTGCCTTACTGGCGATATCAGCAATAGGAATAGACGAGGTATTGGTCGCGAAGATACAAGAGTCTTGCATCTGGCTTTCCATATCTGCCACCATTTGCTGCTTAAGCTCAGTATTTTCAAATACCGCTTCCATTAAAATGTCAGTTTTACCTAGCCCAGAAAAGTCCGTTGTGCCGGTAATATATGACATTTGCTTCTGCATTTTGGCAACGCTCAACTGGCGTCGTTTAACCCGTTTATTAAGCAAACCATGGGCATAGCCCATGGCATTATTAATTCCCTGCTCGGCAATATCTTTGATCCTTACTGGGGTTTTTGCTTTGGTCGCTGTGACAAACGCAATGCCCCCGCCCATTAAGCCACCGCCTAATACCGCGGCACGTTCTACCGGCTGCGCTTCAACGCCTTCAAACAACGCAGTTTTCTTCATTTCAGTAGTCGTAAAGAATAGTTGTCTAAGGGCTTTAGAAACCGGTGTCATGACCAATTTCCCAAAGGCTTCAGCCTCTTTCTCAAGACCAACTTTTAAACTCGTTGAAGCCGTTGCCTGTAACACATCAAGAATCGCTTCTGCGGCTGGGTAATTACCTCTGGTTTTAGCCAATGTTTGTTTACGCGCTTGCGAGAATAACACCTTACGTCCAACTGGCGTATTCTCTAATAAACGCTGCATCATGGGTCGAGGACGTGGTTTGCTTGACGGTTTGCCTTTCGCAATAAAACGCTCTGCAACGGCAATTAGATAATCTTCATTTACCACGGCATCTGCCAGGCCCATTTTCTTTGCTTGTTTAGCACGGATTTGTTTGCCGGTTAAGATCATTTGCAAGGCTTGCTGTAAACCTACTTTTCGAGGTAAGCGTTGAGTACCGCCACTACCAGGCAATAGACCCAATTGTACTTCAGGAACACCCAGCACGGTTTTATCGGAATCAGAAATAACACGATAATGACAAGCCAAAGCAAATTCAAGACCACCGCCCAACGCGACGCCATGAATAGCAGCAACAACAGGAATGGATAAGTTTTCAATACGGTCAAACAAGTCTTGGCCATTTTTGGCAATCGCAGTCGCACTGGCTTGATCAACCGCCTTGTCTAACATACTGACATCAGCACCGGCGATAAACCCTGATGACTTACCACTGCGAATAATTAATCCTTGTAAATCTGAACGGCCCTCAATGTCATTCAATAACCTACTGATCTCATCAATTAAGTCAGTACGCAATACGTTCATTGATTCTCCTGGCAGGTCAAAAGTAACCACGCCAATACCCTTGTCATTAATCGTCAATTCAAACGCATTGTTTTGCATTACTTGCTCCATTATTCTGTCTCCACTATCATCGCAGCACCCAAACCACCAGCAGCGCATGCTGTAACCAGACCGGTTCCACCGCCTTGACGATTAAGCTGGTTTAACATCTGCGTGACCATTCGAGTCCCCGTCGCTGCAAACGGATGTCCATAAGCCAACGAGCCGCCCATCAAATTGAATTTATCCATATCAATCTCACCAATGGCATTGGCGCGATTTAATTTTTCTTCAGCAAACTTCTTACTGGCAAACATCTTCACGTTACTTAAGGTTTGAGCTGCAAATGCTTCATGCATATCAATTAAGTCTAAATCTGCTAATGCCATACCTGCACGATCAAGTGCTATGGGTGTGGCGTGTGATGGCCCCATTAACATATCTTGCCATACATCAATGGCGCTGAAGCCATAACTCTTAATGTAACCAAGTGGTGTATAACCCAACGCCTTAGCTTTACTCTCAGTCATCATTAACACTGCCGATGCACCATCTGTTAACGGGGTTGACGTTGCGGCGGTAACTGAACCATATTGACGGTCAAACACAGGTCTAAGCTTAGAGTAGCTCGCTAATTTAGAATCCATACGAACGTTATTGTCTTGGCTGAATGCCGACTTAAACGGTTGTGAATAGGTTGTCATTACTTCATTATTAAGCACACCAGAGCGCCATTGTTCTGCCGCTAGTTGGTGTGAACGATGGGCAAAGGCATCCTGCTCTTCACGAGTGATCCCGTGGGTTTTAGCCATTTGTTCAGCCGTCTGGCCCATTGACAAGCCCGTTGAATATTCAGCTACAGCAGGCGGTACTGGCATTAAATCCTTCAACCCTAACTTGCGAATAATTGCCCAACGTTGACCAAGTGTGCGCGCCTTTTGTAGGTCGACTAGAGCCCTAGCTAACCGCTTGGAAACACCTATGGGTGATACTGAGGTGGAGTCTGCACCACCGGCCACCGCTACTGACACGTCACCAGCAACCATAGCTTGAGATACGCTGGCAATTGATTGAAAACTGGTGGCACAGGCTCTAGAAACACTGTAAGCGTCGGTATTTACATTCATACCCGTTGCTAAAACAATTTCGCGAGCGATATTGGGCGCCTCTGGCATCTGTACTACCTGACCATATACTAGCTGTTCAATCTCAGACACCGGAACATCATGCCGTGCAAGCATCTCATTAACTACCATTTGCCCGAGTTCAACCGCCGGTACGCCATGAAATGCCGTCGCCATTTTTGCAAACGGTGTTCTTAGCCCTGCAACGACCGCGATACGGTCACCTTTAAGTGTTGTTATTGATGCTGTTTTCGTCATGATTCCTCCAGTGGTCTGACCTCTAAAGGGTCATTTTTACAGATAATGTTTCAAATTACAAATCTGCCTATTGAATTTATATTGTGCGGAACTTTTTCAAGTGTTCGCCGTCACTCTTCGTGGTATAGTCAATATGCCGAGAAAAATCATTAAAGATTTCAGTATTTTTCAGTAAATAAAGCATAAAACAGGATTAATTATGGCATTGGAGCAGTTTCTCTACCTGCAAAAATATTTAGACCAACAGGTCATTGGTCAAACTAAACTCACAAAGAATATTCTAATCGCGCTGCTTGCCGATGGTCACTTACTGGTTGAAGGCCCTCCTGGATTAGCCAAAACCCGAGCGGTAAACGCCTTAGCAAAAGGCCTTGAAGGGGATTTTCATCGGGTACAATTTACCCCAGACTTACTCCCCGCAGACCTTACCGGTACGGATATATACCGACCAGAAACGGGTGCCTTTGAGTTTCAGAAAGGGCCATTGTTCCATAACCTGATATTGGCTGACGAAATTAACCGGGCACCGGCAAAAGTACAGTCAGCATTATTGGAGTCAATGGCAGAACGGCAGATTACCGTTGGCAGTAAAACCTATCCATTACCCGCATTGTTTCTCGTGATGGCAACCCAGAACCCAATAGAACAAGAAGGGACTTACCCGCTACCTGAAGCTCAGCTTGACCGCTTTTTAATGCACGTAGAAATTGATTATCCTGATGCGGCAACTGAAATTGAGATTTTACGACTGACTCGTAATGAGGCGGTTGGTGAAGCCATGCCCCCCCCAAAGAGTATTACCCAACTTGCCATACTTGAAGCTCGACAAGAAATACTCAAAACCTATCTAGATCCTGCACTAGAAAACTATCTTGTGCAACTGGTCATGGCAACACGCCAACCGGAACTGTACAGTGAAAAGCTAGCGAAATGGATTGAATTTGGTGTTAGTCCACGAGCGACGATATCCCTTGACCGTTGCGCGCGCGCCAATGCCTGGTTAGCAGAACGTGACTTTGTTACCCCTGAAGACATTCAAACCGTGCTGCATAACGTGTTGCGACATCGTTTGTTACTGACCTATGAAGCCGAGGCCGAGGGTGTAACAGCTAATCAAATCCTTGATGAAATTGTTTCATTGGTTCCTGTTCCATAGAGGCGTCTTCCGTGCAAGCGATTAAACAATGGTTAGCCGATTATCAAACCAACGGTGTATCTTTATCATTGCAGGAGTTACTGCTCTACCGCAATCGTCATCATGGCTTTGATTTATCTCCGCAGCATACCATCAAAGCTCAGTTGGCAGGAGGATACATTGCACGCTCTAAAGGCCGTGGAATGGAGTTTGATGAAGCCAGACATTATCAGCCCGGTGATGATATTCGTGCCATAGACTGGCGTGTTACTGCGCGTACAGGTAAAACTCACACGAAAATATACCGCGAAGAAAAAGAACGTCCGGTCTTTATTGTCACCGACCTATCATCTAGCATGCAATTTGGTACCCAATGGGTATTTAAATCTATTCAAGCTGCCCATTTAAGTGCGGCCTTGGCATGGGCAGCAACAAATCGCGGTGACCGCGTCGGCGGTATTGTTTTTAATGACAACAGGCACCTTGAGTTCAAACCTGTGAATCGCCAAAAAGGCGTGCTCGCACTACTCAATGGTCTAGTGACTCTGCATAATCAAACGACAACAAGTACTGAGAATATGTTACTCGATGCTTGTGCGCGACTCCGCAGGCTGGCGCACCCGGGTAGTATTATTTACTTTATCAGCGACTTTAGGCAATTATCACCAGCCGTGGAAAAACAACTACAACGTCTCAGCCGGCATTGTGAATTAGTTGGCTATCCTATTTCTGACCCATTTGAGATGGCACTTCCAACAGCCCCCGTGGCACAGCAACTGCCAATCACTAACGGTCAACAAGAGCAGTTAATCACCTTAGGGGATAAGATAACCTATCGTGAATATCAACAACAACAAAGCCAATACCGAAGTAAGATAGAAGAACGACTTGGACAATGTAAATGTGGCGTGATCAATGTCAGTGCTGGTGAACCGCTGTTGACTCAAGTGAGAAAAGTCCCATGAATCCATTAGATAATATGAAAGACATTCATCTCGCAGCTCCAATACACCAATGGCCAATCGCTTTGGGTTGGTGGTTAGTCGCCCTTATCCTGTTAATCATGCTCGGCCTGACAGTTATCAAAGCCCGCCAGTGGGTGCAAACTCGCAAACAAATGTCAGCGTTAGCATTAACCATAGAGGAAATAAAAATAACACAACGCTGGCCAACCACAGTGAATAGCCTATTTAAGCGAATAGCAATGACTTACCTTCCCGAATGTCATGCAGAACAGCTCAGTACTTCTGACTGGTTAAACTGGCTAACTGCGGTTATGCCAAATAAATATCAAAATGAATTTAGGTCTGATTATCAGCAGCTACTATCACAATTGTATCAAGCCAATGCTGATGAAAACCTTGAAGTGCTGACTTACCACCGCTGGGCACACTTGTGGATGCGCAACGCACACGCCATAAGTAAAAAGAAAAATTATGTGGCATGTATTGTAGAAAAAACGGAGGCAAGCCATGTTTGAGTTTGTTTGGCCATGGTTAGCAATTTTATTACCACTACCCTTGTTAATTCGCAAACTACCATCGACAACACCCCCCCAACAAGGTGCGTTGCGGGTACCTCACTTACTAGAACAATCCCAGCAACAACAACACGCAGCGGCAGAAAAACCTCTTATTAGTAAATTGATGTGGCTAATATGGTTTTCTTTTATTATCAGTATCTGTCGCCCACAGTGGCTGGGAGAGCCCATTAGTATCCCGAATAAAGGTCGAGATCTTATGGTCGCGGTTGATTTGTCTGGCAGTATGCGACTCGAAGACATGCGTGTAAACAACCGTAGTGTCGACCGCTTAGTGATGATCAAATACGTGATGGATGATTTCATTCAGCGACGAGTGGGTGACCGTATTGGACTTATTCTATTTGCCGACACAGCCTATCAACAAACCCCGTTGACCTATGATAGAGATACCGTCAGCCAACTGTTAAAAGACAGTGAAATAGGACTCGTGGGTGATCGCACGGCCATCGGTGACGCCATCGGTCTAGCAGTCAAACGATTTGAAGAAAAAGAAGACTCTAATCGGGTGCTTATTCTACTGACAGATGGGCAAAATACGGCGGGTAATCTTTCACCCAGTGAGGGGCTTGAGTTAGCCAAGAGTAAAAATGTGACCCTCTACACTATTGGCGTTGGGGCCGACAGAATGGTTCAGCAAACACTGTTTGGTCGCAGAGAAGTCAATCCATCAAAAGAGTTGGACGAGCGGATGCTCAAAGGATTGGCGGAAGGTACCGGTGGCTTGTATTTCCGTGCAAAAGACACTGAAGGATTACGAGAAATTTACGCGACTCTTGACGAATTAGAGCCGGTAGCACGAGATACACAAGAAATGAGACCTCTACGTGCACTATTTCACTACCCACTGAGCGTGGCGCTACTATTGAGTATATTAATACTGCTACCTACCCTACTAAAGAACATAGTACCGTGGATAAGGAGAGAACGTGGATAATTTTGCCGAATTTCACTTTTTACGTCCACTATGGTTAACGGGCATTCCGTTACTGTTACTGCTGACGTTGATGCTTCATTTTTTTAAACGTACACAGTCTGGCTGGACACCATTACTTGCAGCCCACTTGGTATCTCATTTAGTGTCGAATAGTAAACAGCAGTCCCACAGATTACCAATCGCATTGTTAGCCATCGCTTGGTGCTTAGCTTGTGTGGCCTTGGCAGGTCCGGCGTGGGAAAAGTTACCACAGCCTGTTTTCCAACTTCACAAGGGACGGGTTATCGTCATAGATATGTCAATTTCAATGCGCGCCACGGATACCACTCCGGACAGGCTGAGTCGCGCCAAATTCAAAGCCATGGACTTAGTCAATCAGTTAACCGAGGGTGAAACTGGCCTAGTGGCTTATGCTGGAGACGCCTTTACCATTAGTCCTCTGTCAACCGACGCCAACAATCTACTCAACATGATCCCGAGTTTAGCACCAGAAATAATGCCAGTCAGTGGTGACGAGCCAATAACAGGAATTGAACTAGCCCAATCTTTGTTAACCAGTGCAGGCTATCAGCAAGGTGATATTTTTTGGCTCACTGACGGTATCGCCGCTACTCAAGTAACGGAACTACAAAAACTCGCTGGTAAACATCCTTACCGTATATCGGTGCTGGCCGTAGGCACTGCCAAAGGTGCGCCAATATCCATGAGTGATGGTGAATTATACAAAGATAGCGGCGGTAATATTGTCGTACCGAAGTTGGTCACTCGTCACTTACAGGCGATAACTAAAAAAACCCTCGGTAATTTCACCACCCTGACTAACGATGACAGTGATATTACCCATTTATTAAGATCATTTGAACTACCTGATACATTATCAGATGAGCCTACAGATAGTCAGAATGATGGTGACCAGTGGCATGATGCAGGCATATATCTATTATTACTGTTGTTACCCCTAGTTGCATATGCCTTCCGCCGAGGCGTTGTTTACCTATTCGCAGGTATGATCCTAGTGCCGCTAGCCTCCCCTCCTGCACATGCTGACTGGTGGCAAAACATGTGGAAAACGCAAAATCAACAAGCCGCTACAGCATATGATAGTAAAGACTATAAAACCGCAAGCCAACAATTTACCGACCCAGCATGGCAAGGTATTTCATACTATCGCGACGGCGACTACCAGGCTGCCGCGGAAATTTTTTCTCAATTACCTGATGCTGAAAGCCAATACAATTTGGGCAACGCCGAACTACAACAAGGCAATCTTGAGCAAGCTATCGAAGCCTACGAGCGAACATTGGCAGCGGTGCCCAATCATGAAGATGCATTGAGTAACAAAGCGCTGGCCGAAGAAATGCTGAAACAACAACAAGACAATCAGCAGCAGGACAATCAACAGCAAGACAATAAACAATCTGATGACCAAGATAGTGAGCAAGAATCATCAGACAAGGACAACCCTCAGCAACAAGAGGGTGACCAGCAACAACAAGAGTCTGAGGAACAACAACAAGAGTCTGAGGAACAACAGTCGCAAGATTCAGAGTCGTCCTCACAACAGCAAGAACAACAGGAACAGGAACAACAGCAGCAAAAACAAGATGAACAAGGCAAAGATTCTGAAGCTGAAGCACTCGGGGAAGAAAGAGAATTAACTGAGGCTGAAAAAGAACAACAACAACAAATGCAATTGTTACTCAATAAAGTAACTGACGATCCCGCTTACCTTCTGCGCAAACGCATGGAACTTGAATATCGTAAGCGAATGTATGACACCAAAAAGAGATAAGTTAGGGCTATAAGATGAATATCCGTAAGTATTTAATGATCATAATTCTCGGTATCCTCGGCGTTCAAAGTAACGCGGTTTTTAGTAAAGTTACGGTCAACATAGAATTCACGTCATTCATGGTTAACGAGTGGATTAACTTAGAAATTTCTGTCGATGAAAGGGTCAGTAGTAACGCATTGGATTTAACGCCCCTGCAAAAGAGTTTTATTATTAAGCGTCCTTCCGTTTCTAATAACCGCAGTATTATTAACGGTGTGTCTACACAAAAAACAACATGGACAACGAGTATCCGTGCCAGATCCGTGGGCCAAGTAACCATTCCCCCATTGACCGTGAATAATGTCAGTAGCCAAGGCATTAATGTCCTCGTATTACCGCAAAGTAACTCGGCAACCAGTTCACAGCGCTCTTTTATTGAAACCGAGATTGAATTTGAACAAGTCTATGTGCAACAACAATTTCTATACACGATAAAACTATACACATTAGAGCGTATTGAACGCGGTACCATCAGCCCACCGTCTTTAGACAACGCCGATGTAGCGCAAGTTGGAGATTACCAGGCGTCGAGTGAAATAGTTAATGGTCAACGTTATCAGGTTCATCGCTGGCAATTCGCTATCGTGGCCAAAAACAATGGTGAATACAGCCTTTCAGCGCCCGTATTTGAGGGCGAAATGACAGATAATAGACGTCAGTCATTTGGTATGTTTCGTTCAACAAAACCCATTACTGTCAGTGGAAATGCAACTCAGATCTCAGTATTACCGATACCTGACGGTATGAGTGATGGCTGGATGCCTGCAGAGTTTTTACAATTGACAGAAAGCTGGAAAAATTCAGCTGGAGGATCAGACTATGTGGTTGGTGATCCCATCACAAGGACACTAACACTTACCTCTCTTGGATTAAGAGAAGAGCAATTAGTGGATATTAACACCCTGTATCCTCCATCACTTAAAGTGTACGCTGACCAACCCACAACACAGTCAGAAATTAGAGATGGCAGATTAGTCGCACAACGCATAGAAACAGAAGCTGTAATACCCAATCAACCGGGTACTTTTGTATTACCTGAAGTGGTTGTGCCTTGGTTTAATATCATCACCAAGAAAATAGAATATGCCAAAATCGCTGCAAGAAGTATCAAGGTAGCTCAGGCAGAAGATGCACCTGTCACACAAACCGCGCCTGTTTCAAATAACCGTATTCCCATGGACTGTGATGTAATAACTGATGACCAGCCAAAACAACCACCGCTAACGGATGGAAGTTATAGACCTAACTTTAACGTATTCTGGCTGATTGGCTTGGGAGTTCTGTGGATAGTGACCCTAATTGCTTGGTTGTTACATGTTAAACAAATAAAGAAAATTCATCACAATAATAGAACCAGTAAGGTTGAGAAAAAAGCGAAGGGAAACCATCAGACCCTTGCTCTTGTTAAACACGCCATAGCGGAGAAACGTGGCGCCGACGTTGTGACTGGATTAGAAGTGCTACTGCGCCAACAACTGCAGACTAATGCCAGCCTTAGCGAGTGTCTTAATCAAGTAAATGATCCGTTACTCAGTAACGCTGTACAGCAACTGCTCAATGCCCTGTACGCTCAAGGGTCAGATAAACACGCCATAGATTGGAAACAACTGGAAAAATCAATATTGCCCTTGGTCAATATCAAACATAAGCAGACTGTTCGTCCTGCGTTAGTGCCACTCTACCCCAGTAAATAGCCCCCTTTTGATTAATCTTGCTCCGCATTCAATTGGAGCAAGATTTTACTGTTCTTTTGGTATTTAACTACATACACTTACGCGTATCCATAACAAATTTCAAAAAACAAACCACAATGGGAAATAAAATGTTGTGTGCATCGGTCTTATACTGTGGCAGCTAAGCATCTTAAATATGAGCGCTTGGTTACCGTGTATCACAAAGACCTTTACAAATACGCCTGTTGGCTTATTGGTGATGCTACAGTGGCACAAGACGTGCTGCAGGAAACATACCTGAAAGCCTGGAAAGCGATTGACTCTCTCAATGATGAGGCTGCTGCTAAACCCTGGTTAATTACCATATTGCGTCGAGAAAATGCCAGGCGCTTTGAGCGAAAACAATTTAATATCGTAGATATTGACGATGTTTCGGTTATTGACGAACAGCAGCATAGCGACGAGCAATTAATTAAAAGCGAGATCAGAGAGCATATCATGATGTTGAGTGAAGAGTATCGCGATCCCCTTCTCATGCAAGTGGTGTTAGGTTTTGATACCGAACAAATCAGTCAGGTGTTAGGCATCCATAAAAAAACAGTGCTAACACGGTTATTTAGAGCCCGTAACCAATTACGTACAGCAATCAATAACAATCAGCACAACATGGGGGTAGGCAATGAATGAATTAACATTTAGACGTATCCTAGCTGGCCAAAAAGAAACAAAGCCGACAGCGAATGACGCCGAAGAAGCAGACGTTAAAGCATTAGAAGATGAAGTTTGCTTACTAGACGAACTGATATCAAATGCCCTAGAGGTAGAACAACCTGACACTCTACAACAACAATTACTGGACATACCAAATCAAGTAAGTAAGTCGAGTCGTGCGCCGATGGCAGTCATAATGTCATTGGCGGCAAGCGTTGTTTTGGCTGTTTCTGTGTTGTTATTTACGCCACAAACGCCGAGCAATTTTATCAACGAAGCTTTAGCTCACTCTGCACATCAACATCAGTTTGGCGCACCAATCACCCTAGCAGCCCTTAATCAGCAGCTAGTGAATGAAAACGTATCATTGACTGATACTATTGGTCATGTGTACTTCGCTAAGACTTGCGAGCTTGCCAATAAAACCATGATGCACATCGCCATAATGAAAAATGGACAGCCAATATCTGTCTATATTTTACCCAAAAACAGTCGATTTCAACTAACATCAATCACTAAAGACAAGCAATTTGCCACCCCATTGCAAAAAGACAATAGAGCATTTTATATTGTCGGAGATAGCAAAGACAACGTTACAGACATTAAACAATCAATGGATAAGTACTTAAATATTATTATTTAACAAAGTTTTATGGGTGTTAGCTTTATTGCTATTACCAAGCGACATGGTTATCATAGCGTACCTAACAATACACTAACAGGTGTGGAGGATGGATTTGTCACTGTGGACCCTAGTCACGATAGCCAGTTATTTCCTCATCATGATAGGAATAGGCCTTTATGCCTATTCCAGCGCCAGTAAAAGTAGTCAAGACTACCTTTTAGGCGGACGTAAATTGGGGCCTGCAGTGACTGCTTTGTCAGTGGGCGCTTCTGACATGAGTGGCTGGATACTGATGGGCCTACCCGGTGCAGTCTTTGTTTCAGGCTTAACCAATGGCTGGATAGCCCTTGGCTTACTCATGGGTGCCTATCTTAACTATCGTTTAGTCGCCCCAAAACTTCGAATCATCACACAGCAACTGAATGACGCCATCACGCTACCCGGCTATTTCGCTGCACGGTTTGCAAGCCACGCACGCTCATTAAAAATACTGTCTGCGATTGTTATATTAATATTTTTCACCGTGTACACGACGTCAGGTATTGTTGCGGGAGGGAAATTAGCAGAGTCGGCATTTGGTCTGCCATATCAAGTCGGCATTACAATTACCGTTGGTATTGTATTGTTTTATACCTTGCTAGGCGGGTTTCTTGCGGTCAGCCTAACTGACTTTGTTCAGGGCTGTATTATGTTAATAACCTTTATAATTTTGCCTATTGTGGTGGTTAGTAATAATGGTGGCGGCCTTGCCACTTTTGAACATATCCAGAGCCATACAGAGCATTTGAACCTTGTCGGTACAATGGCACCATTGGCCATTATTTCTAGTCTGGCGTGGGGTTTAGGATATTTTGGACAGCCCCATATTTTAGTCCGGTTTATGGCAATAAAATCAGTAGAGAAATTAAGTACTGCACGCCGTATTGGTATGTCTTGGATGGCAATTTCATTAGTGGGTACTATCATCATTGGGCTTGCCGGTGTGGTCGCCGTTGCACAACGAAATATACCACTTAGCGATCCCGAAACCATCGTCATATCCCTAGCACAGACACTGCTGCATCCTGCCATTGCAGGGCTTTGTTTAGCAGCCATTCTAGCCGCCATCATGAGTACTATCTCATCGCAATTATTAGTCACAGCCAGTGCACTGTCAGAAGATTTACTCACGTATTTCAGTCAGAATAAACTAACACCGAAAACCAAAGTAAATATGTCTCGGGTGGGTGTTGTCATTATTGCTGTTATCGCAACGATGTTGGCGAGTGATAGAAGTTCTGGAGTATTGCAACTCGTGGCTAACGCGTGGGCGGGTTTTGGTGCAGCGTTTGGCCCGCTAGTAGTCATGAGCCTTTACTATAAGAAAATGACAGGGCAAGGGGCTTTGGCAGGCGTGCTCGTGGGCGCCTTAACCATATTGATTTGGGAATACGGAGCCTTGTCATGGAACAATACAGTACTGCCAGACATCCTGTACTCTATGGTACCAGGGGTAGTATTCAGTAGCCTAGCAATAGTAGTGGTCAGTCACAAAACACAAAAAACCATGGGCAAGGAAGTATCATGAGTTTATTCATTGCAAGACAACCAATATTTACAGCACAAATGAAGCTGGTTGCCTACGAACTATTATTTAGAGATGGCAATAGTAATACCAACGCATTCCCGCCAGATATGGATAGTGACGTAGCTACCAGTAAACTCATTAGTGGATTAGAATTTAATAAGGGTATTACCTCTTTCACCGATGGCAAATTGGCCTATATCAACTTCACTGAAACCGCAATTATCAATGGCCAACCGTTGTTATTTGAACCACAACACATTGTTATTGAAGTACTAGAATCAGCCCGCCCAACAAAATCACTACTCAGAGCAATAAAAGACTTACATGAAAAGGGCTATGTCATTGCCCTCGATGATTATGTTGACCAGCCCGTTTGGCGTCACTTTTTTGCTTATGTTAGTGTGATTAAAATGGACTTATTGAATACCGACATTACGGCATTACAAGATTTCCAACAAACCCTTAATAGCCAATACCCGCACATTGAATTACTGGCTGAGAAAGTCGAAACTCACGGCGCTTATCATCATGTGAAATCCCTTGGATTCAACTACTTTCAAGGTTATTTTTTTAGCCATCCGGAAATCATTGAGTCGCGAGTACTATCACTATCGCAAAATACCATTACCCATTTGTTGGCAACCCTATTAAATGAACATGCGGTAGTGGATGATATTTTAACAATCATTCAAACCGACTCCACACTGTCATACAAACTGCTGCGTTATGCCCAATCACCATTATTCAAACGCAAACAAGATATTACCTCTATAAAACAAGCCGTCGTTATTTTAGGCATTCAGGAATTAAAGCGCTTTGCATCGTTGTTATTCGCCAGCGAGATGACGAAGGACAAACATGCAGAATTGAACAAACTAGCCTTGTGCAGAGCAAAGTTTTGTGAACTGATTGACCTGACAACGAAACATCCAGAACTCCCTGGCGATGCGTTCCTTAGTGGCCTGTTATCGTTAATGGATGCCATGTTAGACGCTGAATTAACGCCCCTCATAGAGCAAGTTCCTGTCAATGGTGAGGTAAAAGAGGCAATATGCCATGGCCGTGGCAAGCTAGGACAATACCTTGCTCTAGCAAAACATTATGAAACCCCAAATGTCGCTACCGCTGAAGGTATAATTACTGAACTTGGGCTTAGCTCAGAGCATGTTAATAGCCTGTATTTAGCTGCCCTGTCTTGGAGTAATGAATCCGCTAAAGGAATATAACACTACATTCCTCCGCACATTCTAGTAACGATCTACCCCTTGCGCCACGTCGTCCCTTGTGCGCCGTCTTCAAGCACAATGCCCATTGCAGTCAACTCATTGCGCGCAGCATCTGCTGCTGCCCAATTTTTATTCGCGCGCGCCTCGCGGCGTTGTACAATCAGTTGCTCTATTCTAACCACATCAACATCGTCATCTGCGGCTTGCAAAAAATCATCCGGCGTTGACTGTAAAATGCCAAGGATGTCACCTAGAGACACTAATATTGCTGCCAACTCGGCTGCCAAAGGTGAGTTATCAGCTTTTACTTTATTCAATTCTTTGGCTACGTCAAACAATACAGCCATGGCTTCGGGCGTGTTAAAATCATCATTCATGGCTCGTTCAAAGCGAGTAAAGTACTCCGAACCTGAGACATCCAACGACATATCCACCTCCACCCCACGCAACGCTGTATACAGGCGTTCTAAACTATTTCTCCCTTGCACAAGATTATCAGTGGTGTAGTTCAACTGACTACGATAATGGGCTGACATAAGAAAATATCTGACGGTTTCGGCATCATAATCTTTTAACACATCTCGCACAGTGAAAAAGTTATTCAACGATTTAGACATTTTCTCATTATCAACTTGCACCATACCTGAATGTACCCAGTAATTAACGTATGGGGTGTCGTGGGCACAACAGGATTGTGCCACTTCGTTTTCATGGTGAGGGAACGTTAAATCTGAGCCTCCGCCATGGATATCAAAATGTGCGCCTAGATGCTTTAAATTCATTGCAGAGCACTCAATGTGCCAGCCAGGGCGACCATCGCCCCACGGTGATGACCAGCTCGGTTCGTCTACTTTGGCTTTTTTCCAAAGCACAAAATCCATCGTATTACGTTTTTCTTCATCAACACCAACCCGTGCACCTGCCTGTAAACTTTCTAGGTCTTGTCGCCCTAGTGCACCATACTGTTTAAACGACGGCACATGGAATAGCACATCACCACTGGGTGTTTGATAGGCATGACCTCGATCAACCAAACGCTGAATAATAGCAATAATTTCAGGAATATGTGTTGATACACGAGGTTCAACATCAGGCTCCAAAAGATTCAAAGAGGCAAAATCTTCATGCATTAACCCAATGGTTCTCTCGGTCAAATCTTCAAATGACTCATTGTTTTCTAATGCGCGCTTGATAATTTTGTCATCTACGTCCGTTATATTCCGCACATATTTAACGGCATATCCCATGTAGCGTAAATATCGCACCATAATATCAAAACTGATATACGTTCTGCCATGCCCCATATGACATAGGTCATACACGGTAATACCACACACATACATTCCCACTTGTTTCTCAACAATGGATTCAAAGCGCTCTTTTTGACGCGTCATAGTATTATAAATGTGCAACATGCAAAGGGTTCCTGATTGATAAAACGTAACAGCCCGCTAGTTTACCATTGCGCAATCAAAATAACAGTGCATGAACACATAAAAGAAGCTTTTTGCCCAGACTCATTTTCTGTTAAACTATCGCCATTGATTTTTAAACAAGGATTACCATGGTAGTTTTACACACCAACTTCGGCGACATTACATTAAACCTTTTTGCAGACAAAGCACCTAAAACGGTTGCTAATTTCTTACAATATGTCAGTGATGGTTTTTATAGCAATACTTTATTCCATCGTGTCATAGACGGCTTTATGGTGCAAGGTGGTGGAATGGAGCCTGGCATGCTGGAAAAGGATAACAGAGATAGCATAGTCAACGAGGCAAATAACGGCTTAAGTAATGTCACAGGAACACTCGCCATGGCTCGTACTAATGAGCCTCATTCAGCAACATCACAGTTCTTTATTAATGTTAGTGACAATCATTTTCTTGATTTTAAGAGCGAAACATCAAGTGGCTGGGGTTACTGTGTATTTGCTGAAGTCGTTGAGGGCATGGATGTAGTAAACAAAATAAAAGGCGTTAGCGTTGGCCAATACGGTTACCACGGTGACGTTCCCAAAGAAGATGTGATCATTGAATCTGCTGAAGTTATCGACTAATACACAGGGCCTTCTACTAGGCCCTTATTCTTATGACACAAACCACTTATTTTATTTCTGACTTGCATTTGTCGCCTGAGCGAGATGATATCACCGAATGTTTTGAGCGCTTCATGCAAACTCAAGCACGTGATGCAGATGCTCTATACGTACTTGGCGACTTATTCGAGGCTTGGATTGGCGATGACGACACGTCGCCATTCAGCCTCAGAATAGCCGCACAGTTCAGGCAGCTAAGTCAGAATATTCCAATATACTTCATTCGCGGAAACAGAGATTTTTTGCTTGGTAGACGGTTCTGTAAAATGGCTGGAATGACCTTACTCAAAGAACAAACAGTGATTGATTTGTACGGCACTAAGGTGCTTATCATGCATGGCGATGAGCTCTGCACACTGGATCACAGTTACCAAAAGTTTCGTAAAATCATACGTCATCCATTGGTCAAAATGTGTATCAAGACCCTACCCCTTAATTACCGCAGAAAACTCGCTAAAAAAGCTCGCCAGAAAAGCGTTGCGGTACAAAAAAATAGAAATATGGACATAATGGATGTGGTACAACAAGACGTGCTCAATGCCTTGAACATTCATCAAGTTGAGACCCTTATACACGGTCACACCCATCAACCCAACATACACTCAGTCACTGAATACAGTGCCACAGCGAGACGCATCGTACTGGGTGATTGGTATGATCAAGGGAGTATCTTAGAAGTCACCCCTGATGCGTTGAATTTAAGAGCCCTAAAACACCACACTAACTAAACGCCGACCTAGGCCCGAGGGCGCTTTATCGCTTTCCAAGTACCTCCGTAGCGATAGCCTGTTTGGCTCGCACATCGCTGTTGACAAGATGGACATACCAGCAGCCAGTCTTGTGTGTTATCAATGCAAACACGGTACAGTACAGGCGCTAAACACTGGCAGCTATCACAGGCTTTCTGACGTTGACGACGACGTTTTCCCATAAATTCACTTTCCTCCACGTAAAATAACGTTGCTCGCTAACAATGTGATCACCGAACCACAAAATAATCTGATATTAAGCCTATTGCCGGAAGTTAAAGTTAATCATCGCGAGCTTAAACAGTGTTTACATCGTCTCTGAACAGAAATTCTAAGCTATCTTGGCATCATGGCTAACAGTCTGCATAACGGTAAAGATGAATAATCGAGGAATAAAACATTGACAGCTATGCACAATAAATTAGTCTGTGTGGTTACAGTCACTATTTAGGTAAGTCTATGTTTAACTCTAGGTTTAGATTAATTTTCGTCATAATTATCAGCCTCACCGCTAATTGTGGATATGCGACCGCGCTAGATATTAAAAAAGCGCTAATGGATGACCATATAGTCACTCACGGTGAACTTACCATTGTAATGGCAGATCTGAACGGTGATGCTATCGAAGAAGCCATTGTCAGGCTCCGTCATCTAAGTCAAAAATCGACGAATAAATTGCAGATTATCATACTCACTGTGCGATCCAATGATTGGCATATCGTTGCTAAAATTGAAGACGCAAGTTTACCGATCATTGGTATTTCGGCCGCGTCTAGTGACTGGTTAGAAATTATCATCAAAAGCCCTGATAGTGCCATAGGCACGTCATATAATTACAGCCGTTGGCATTACAATAGCCAAATCAAGCAATATCAGAAACGCAATAATCAATTCAGTTCTACGACACCACAGGGGGTAATCTTGATGAATAACGACCAAATAAAAACCATGAGTACCTCACCAGTATTTCCCTAACCTAGTGCCGCTAACGCCATACGAATCCCCACTCAGGGGTTAATACGTAATAAAGCGCTCACTAACATTACCCCACTGGCACTTTTAAGCCTGAGTAATCGGCACACCGCTATGAAATTTAAAGTCGGTATCTACTGAGGTTACTAAATTAGCTTCCACCTGACCAAAATAGGCAATACGTTCACTAATATCAGTGCCCGCTATGTCTCTGGCAAGATTGAGGTAATCTTCAAAATGTCGTGCTTCTGAGCGAAGTAGTGAAACATAAAAATCAGCTAAACGCTGGTCAACATGGGGGGCTAATTGGGCAAACCGTTCACAGGATCGGGCTTCAATATAAGCACCAACGATGAGCTTATCAACTAATGCATCTGGCTCGTAATTTTTGACGTGTTTAAGCATACCTTTGGCATATCTGCTGGGGGTAATACTTTTGTATTCTACACCGTAATCGTGCATGATTTCTAACACTTGATAAAAATGATGTAACTCTTCTTTTATCAGTAACACCATCTTATCTATTAACGCTTGACCGTAATCAGATTCGGCCTTTGGGATGATATTTTTACTCAGCTTGTTTTTACTCGGTAGGCTGCGCCAGTCACCCTCGCGTTTGTACACCAAGGTTTCAAAAGGTGCCAACCAAGCAAGTAAGGCATCTCCGCCGGTTTTATCAACGGCATATTTACGAATCATAAACATGGCACTCTGAGCGGCCTTTAATTCACAAATTAAATGGTCAATCAATACAATAGGTAAGTTGTCTTTTTTTACGGCTTCGTCAATCCAGGCTTGTGGTGTATGACATTGTAAAAATTCACTTATGGGCTGGAGTAAGGTTTTAATATTCATCGGCTGATACAACTAGTTTTGAGAATGCCATTGTAGCAATTTATGCAGTTCATTAGCCAGTAATGGGTCACAAAATTGTGAAAAATGGTGCTTTTTAGACTGCCATAAAAATCTTCACGACGTGAACAGTTGATGCAAGAAATCTCCCCCTACAGACTGTAAGTCAGCCTGCGCCATTAACCAATAGCGCAGGCTGATTTTATTTATTGATGATTATGTAGGTCGAGGTTGTTCAGTGCTTCAGAGGGTGCTTTTGTCTTTGCCGTATCGCTCCGCTGATTATTAAGGCGATCTAGATATGCCTGGTCCACATCACCCGTCACGTATTGACCATTAAAAACCGACGATTCAAACGCGGTTATTGCCGGGTTTTCCTCGGACACAGCGGCAACTAAATCCTCAAGATCTTGATAAATTAAGCCATCGGCATTGATTAATTCAGCAATTTCGTCGACGTCACGTCCGTAGGCAATCAGCTCAGACGGCGAAGGCATATCAATACCATATACATTAGGGAACCTTATCTCCGGTGCAGCTGAGGCAAAATACACTTTTTTTGCACCGGCATCTCTTGCCATGTTAATGATTTGCTCAGACGTGGTACCACGGACAATAGAATCATCAACTAACAAGACATTTTTACCCTTAAATTCCGACGGTATGGCGTTCAGCTTACGTCTCACTGACTTACGGCGCTGAGTTTGACCAGGCATAATAAAGGTTCGTCCAACATAGCGGTTTTTCACATAACCTTGTCGGTAGGGTAGTCCCATTTCATTGGCAATCTGCAATGCGATATCACTGGATGTTTCAGGAATTGGAATAACAACATCTATGTCAATATCTGTCCACTCACGAGCGATTTTTTTGCCTAATTTACGTCCCATATTAACCCGTGACGCATAAACCGAAATATTATCAATGAAAGAATCTGGACGAGCAAAATAGACAAACTCAAACAAGCAAGGTGAAATACTAGGATTAGCGGCACATTGCTGACTGTGCAATACGCCGGCTTCGGTAATGTAGATAGTTTCGCCGGGGGCAACATCGCGTACAAAAGCATAGCCAACCACATCAAGAGCAACGGATTCTGACGCGACCATATATTCAGTGCCGCGCTCAGTATCCCGTTTACCAAGCACTAACGGACGAATACCGTGGGGGTCTCTGAACGCTACCATACCATTGCCAATAATTGCGGCCACAACGGCATATGCACCGCGAATTTTGTTATGAACCGCAGAGATTGCTGAAAACACGTCATCAGCACTCAGTACAATATTTTCACACTGCTGTAATTCATGAGCCAGAATATTCAATAATAATTCGGAGTCAGAGCTCGTATTGATGTGCCGACGAGCTATTCTTGCAACGTCATCCTGAAGCTCTGCTGCATTGGTTAAATTACCATTGTGTGCGAGCGCAATCCCAAACGGCGAGTTTACGTAGAACGGCTGAGCCTCAGCCGACGATGAACTACCCGCGGTAGGATAACGCACGTGACCAATGCCAAAATTTCCGGTCAAGCGTTGCATGTGTTGAGACTGAAATACGTCTCTCACGAGTCCATTAGCTTTGCGTAAGTGAAACATATTATCATCAATAGTGATGATCCCAGTTGCGTCTTGACCTCTGTGTTGTAATACCGTCAAACCATCATACAATGATTGATTAACAGGGTCTTTCCCAACAATACCGACAATTCCACACATGCTTGTAACCTTCTAGTTAGGATTTATAAAACTCGATGAACTTTTCAAATGTTCAAAAAACCATTCAATAATGACTGAGAATTCAGGAATAAGTATCGAATCACTCCACCACGCAGAACCTGACGCGGGGGTAAATGAATCTAAGAAAAATAGCAAAGCACTTGCGATCAAAATGCCCCGTAAGGCGCCAAAAACAAGCCCCAATACCCTGTCTGTGCCAGAAAGCCCTGTTGTCTCAACCAGCTTACCAATAACGTAATTTAATAGAGATCCCAAAATAAGTGTGGCAATGAATAAAATGGCAATAGCAACTCCATTTTTAACTAATTCGTCATTGAAATGAGTGATAAAAACAGACAAATCTGCATAGAAACGACTGGCAATAAAAAATGCACTACACCAAACAACTAGTGACACCGCCTCCTTAACAAAGCCCCTAACTAAACTCACTAAGGTCGAAATTCCAACAACCCCAACAATCACCCAATCTAACCAATTCATCCAATCATCTCCTTTTTATACTGGCGAAGCGTAGCAAAGTATTCTTATTTTCTCAGTGTTTATTGCACATCAAATTCAGTTAAACGACCCTTTAAACCAGTCAATTCATTTAGGTGAGGTATCGCATTTTGCAATTTATCTTTCTTTAAATCAGGACCAACAAATACTTTGGTAAGGTTACCAGAACTGGTTTTGACCTTATTGGTAAACACTCGGTAGCCTGACTTATTAAGCTTATCAATAAGGTCACGAACGTTTTTAGCATGCTTGAAACTGCCTAATTGTATCACCCAGCTTTTGTTTATGACTTCGGGTGGAGAGGTATCTGCCACCGGGAAATCAATCAATTTACTATCCTTGGTATCGGTAGCAGTTTCAGCCACGGGTGTTTCAGACCTTGAGTTATCAACTTCATCAGCAAGTTTCTCGCTATTGCTCGGCAACGTATCATCAATCTTGTCGCTTTCATCAACCGCGATATCTTGTACGATCTCAACTTGTCTACTTGAGCGAGATTGGATCTCTGCCAAAGGAAATTGTTCATCATAGCGCGCGGGTTCTAATGTCGGTTTACCGGGAATTTTAACATTTGCGCTAGCTGTATCTGTTATCTTGCCGTCTAGCAGATCAGGCAAGAATATCACTGCTAATGCCACCACAATAACGGTGCCCGCAAGACGATTCTGAAAAGTTGATGCCACGTAGCTATCTCCTACCCTTGTTGATAATGGGCTAACACATCAGCGATAGTATAAAATGAACCGAATACGACCACCAGATCATTTTTACTTTTAGTTATATTTTGTAACGCTGCATCACAAGCATCAATCACTGAACCAAAATGGTTAACACAAGATGTATCTTTCAATGTTGCCGATATATCCTCTGCTGAAGCACCTCGAGGCATGTTTAATGGTGCACAATACCAAGTCGGATTGAATCCAAGCATGGGTTCTAAGGTACCTGCGATATCTTTGTCATGCAACATGGCAACTACCAAATGTAGTCGCGTAAATGACATAGCAGCAATTTTATTCGCAAGAAATTTTGCCGCCTGAGGATTATGCGCAACATCAATGAGCAAGGGGTTGGATGAATTTATCCACTGACAACGACCCGTGACCGTTAAACTTGAAAAAACCGACGTTAACAAGTCAGGGTTTAACGTGATACCCAAGGCATGTAAACTTGCCAAGGCGGTAGATGCATTTTGTGCAGGAATATTCGGGCTTGGTAACGTGTAGCGGTGATTACCATCTCTACCCTGCCAGATAAAATGGTCATTCTGATCCGTACTATAGTGAAAGTCTTGCCCTTGAATTTGGGCATTCACGCGCTGCTCTTGAATAAGTTTGATAACGGACTTAGGCACATCAGGCTCACCAATAACGGCGGAAATATTATCACGGAAAATACCGGCTTTTTCAGCCCCTATAAGCTCTCTCGTGTCGCCAAGGTAATCTTGATGGTCTAGGTCAATGGTAGTAATCACAGCGAGATCAGCCGCCAATACATTAACCGCATCCAACCGCCCACCTAACCCAACTTCTAACAACAGCACGTCAGGCGCCACTTTGGCAGCAATAATCATTGCTGCCAAAGTAGAATACTCAAAATAAGATAGACTTATATTGCCTCTTACCAGCTCAATTTGAGCAAAAGCGTCACAAAATAACTGATCATCAGCTTCCTGGTTATTTAGCCGTAACCGTTCATTAAATCGATTAATATGTGGCGAACTATATACTGCCACCGAATACTCATGAGCAATCAAAATCTGCTCTAATGCAGCACAGGTGGTACCTTTACCGTTAGTACCTGCAACAGTAACAATTCGAGTGTGAGAGAATATTAGGTTGAGATTATCAAATACCTGTTGAACCCGAGTAAGGCCCATATCAATAGCGACAGGATGAAGATTTTCTAAATAGTCAAGCCACTGGGCTAGACTGCCACGCCCAGTGAGCTCGGTGTTGTGATTAGCTGACATTACGCGCTTTTATGATGAAGTTTACTCAACACACTAAACAATTCGTCACGCATATTTCGACGGTCAACAATCATATCAATGGCGCCTTTTTCTAGTAGAAACTCACTGCGCTGAAAGCCCTCTGGTAAGGTTTCTCTAACCGTTTGTTCTATCACTCGTGGCCCCGCAAAACCAATCAGTGCTTTAGGTTCGGCGACATTTACATCACCTAACATGGCTAAACTGGCAGACACTCCACCCATAGTAGGGTCAGTCAGTACAGAAATGTAAGGTAGGCCTTTGTCACTCATTTTTGCTAACGCTGCACTAGTTTTAGCCATTTGCATTAATGACATTAAGGCCTCTTGCATACGCGCACCGCCACTAGCAGAAAAACACACTAAGGGCATTTTTTTGGCCAAACACGCATTCACCGCTTCAACAAAGCGGGCTCCAACAACGGAGGCCATAGAGCCACCCATAAAGGAGAATTCAAATGCCGCAACAGCAATTGGCATACCCTTCAATTTGCCTTCCATAACCACCATTGCATCTTTTTCTTTGGTTATTTTTTGTGCGCTGGTATATCTATCTTTGTAACGCTTAGTGTCTTTAAACTTCAATTTGTCCTGTGGCTCAAAATCTGTGCCCAATTCAACTCTGTCTCCTTGATCAAGGAAGTTATCAATCCGCTCACGAGCAGTAATACGCATGTGATGATCACATTTAGGACAAACTTGTTGTTGTTTTTCAAGTTCAACCTTGTACAACATAGCATTACACTTAGGACAATTAGCCCACACGCCTTCAGGTACATTACCTCGGGTTGCAGTTGTTGTGCGCGGTAAAATCTTTCCAATCCAACTCATTTCAAACTTCCTAATCGTTGTGAGTGGGCGCATTGCTCATGCGACCATTGACTGATGTACATTAATACATTGAATATAACGCTATTAAACCATACTTATGCCCATAACAAAAAGCGAAAACTGGTCTTAGAAGTTAGTCTGGAATAAACAGTGGCCCCAAAGGCGTACTTGGAATTTGAAACACTTCGGGATAGCCAACATCTACTAAATAAAGCCCAAAGGGTTTTGCCGTTGGCCCAGCCTGAGGTCTATCGCGGACATCCAGTAATTGTTGCATCCAACTAACCGGCTTTTCTCCTTTGCCAATCAGCAATAGCGAGCCCATGATATTGCGCACCATGTGATGTAAAAATGCGTTCCCGGTGATATCAAGCATCACAAATTCATTAATTCGAGAAACGTTCACTTGAGTCATGGTACGAACGGGGGAATGGGATTGGCAATTTTGTGCCCGAAACGAAGAGAAGTCATGTTTACCCACCAACAACTGGGCTGCCTCTTGCATCCGGTGTTCACACAGCAAATCACGTATAATTGTAATACCTTCAGGTAGCAGTGCAGTGCGGTGCGGCTGATTCCAAACAACATAACGATAACGTCTGGCTGTGGCTGAAAATCGTGCGTGAAAATCATCGCCAACTGGCTTCGCCCAACGAACAACGACATCCTCTGGCAAATTACTGTTGACACCTAATTTCCATGCCCGCATGTCGCGTTTGTGGTTATGTTCAAAATGAACCACTTGTCCCGTCGCATGAACACCAGCATCTGTTCTGCCCGCGCAAACAACTTGTATTGGCTCATTCGCAACTTTCGTCAGTGCTTCTTCCAATACCTGTTGTACGCCGATAACCGACTGCTGTCGTTGCCAACCGTGATAACGATGACCATTATACTCAACACCAAGGGCCACTTTCATTAATCAATGTCTCTTTTAACCGTTTTTATTTGGCCAGAGTTTATCATGATATTAATTATTTGCGGACTGTTTTAGCTAGGCTAGTTTTGCCAAAATAGTTTGTGCTTCAGAACGCTGTATAGCGGTACCTCGTTGAATAACGTCATCCAGCAACGTTTTCGCGGCTTTAACGTCTTCAATTTCTATATACGCAAGGGCTAAATCTAATTTGCCACCAAGGCCTTTATCATCCCCTTGGACCTCATTTGATTCTGATAATGGCGGTAACACTGCATCAAAGTTGAAGGGTTTTTCTACGAACTCTTCTTCACCATCCTCAGTCAATAACTCATCAACATCAACAAAGTCTTGTACCGCAGCCGTCTCAGCCATAGCAGGCTGACTCATGGGTATTGGGTCGCTAGCATCCTGGCTATTGTCTAACAACGCATCCAGATCCAAATCAGGGCGCTCTAAATTGCTATTATCAGACGTTAATAGTTGACTTGGATCACCGTGCAATTCAGGTTCACTGTCAGCAGCCCCTGATTCCTCTACCGCTAAACTATCCAGCAACTCTTCAAAGTTAGTTTGCTCTAGTTCATCCAACAGATCTGACTCATCAGCTTCGGCTGAAGGCTCGGGTGAAGGCTCAGGTG
>JBELHI010000004.1:5219-19624 GCA_042091475.1 Alteromonadaceae bacterium | reverse complement strand
GGTGAAGGCTCAGGTGCAACTTCAGTCTGTTCATCTGCAGCAGAATCTGCATCTTGATTAGACGCACGTACCTCACCGCTTTCAATGGTTTGCATCGTGCTATAGCCGTCAGAGGCAGCATCCATCGACATAGCAAAACTGGTAGACATGCTTGGCGAGTCGGTGTTGTGTTCCCTTTGACTGCTCGGCGTTGCTGATGTCTCATTTGACTGAACGGGCTGTTCAGCTTCGGTATCTTCATCTGGGTGATCATGTGCTTGTTGATCTGCGGATGGCTCTGTTGTGGATTCAGTTTCTTGTGCGGCTAAGTTTCCGCTGTTATCAATATTATCCGCTGTATCAGCATCAAATTCTGCCAGTGCCTGAGATAACTCATCCTCATCCTCAACGTTAACATCAACATTGTCTTCATAATCAAGGGGCAGCTCGTCTTGCTGTTCCTCATAGCTTGATGATTTGTTGCCCTCGCTTTGTTCAGCAGCGGGAGAGTCAAAATCAATATCGTCAGATAGATCAAGCATTGAACTGCCGAGCATCTGTTCCAACTGCTCTACTTGTTCAATTTCATCAAGTACCTGCGCGGATAGTTTTTCAAACTGATCAGCCTTGGTATTAATTTCAGAGACAATACTTTCAACTAATGTATCAGATACCAATTCATCAGCTTCACTGTCTAATTGAATTAACCGTTCGGTTGAAGCATCAGTCAAATCGCCGTCGATGGCGGAGCTAGTGGCCATAGGTAACTGTGACTCAGGTGCCGGCTGCAGATCCTCTGGGCTGGTATCTCCCAATTCGTCCGCGGTTATTTCAACGTCATCATTGTTATTGTCGTTATTGGGCTCAACACTATCACCCATTGCCGAGTCAACGGTTTCAGTGTCGTTGCTGTCATCCTCAAATAATGCATCAAGGCCATCTTGATCGAGTAATGTAAAGCTTTCATCCTGAGCCATTTCTAGGTTATCTTCGGCGCCCTGCTGCTGACTTACCTCAGTATCAAGGCTTAACTCATCAAGCAAATTATCATTATCAGCATCAACGGCGTCAGTGGCTGGTGCCTCGTCTGACAAAAGCTCATCATCGCCCAAAGACAACAAAGAGACTTGTTCCTCTTCAACGCTTTCTTCTACCAACAATTCGTCATTAAAATCGTCGAAGTCAGTTAATTCAGAATCCTGAAGTTCGTCAAGTAAGTCATCGTCGCCAAATAAATCATCAGAGGCCATTTGGTCGGCTAATTGCTGGGCAATATCCTCTTCCTCATCCGCCAAATCCATTAAATTTTCATCAGCAGGGGCAGCTACCTTAGCGGTCGGTTTTTTGCCGCGAAATAAGAAATATGCACCTCCCCCAATAATTAACAGAGTAGGAACAATACTCAATAGTAACCAAAGATAGGGTGAGTAACTACCTGCTACTGACGACTCATCGGAAATAGAATTATCAGGCGCGTCGCTGAACACCGGGGGGAGTTCAGCTAGCTTCTTTTGTTGTGCTTTCAGATCACTGACTTGACCTTCTAACGACTTCATATCATTCAATTGCGAGCGCAATAAAACAAGTTCATCATTGACGGTATCCAACCGAGAATATAACGCCTTATTCTGATCTAACAAACTTTGCATATTAGAAATTGACGCGCCAAACTGTTTTTGAAGTTTAGTTATGTCGGCGTCATTTTTTATTGCTTGCCTCGGCGAATTGCTCTGTTCAGCCTGCACCGCGGTAGTCTTTACAGGGCTATCAACAAGAGGCGTATTAGCAGTTGAACTTGGCTGTTGAACCACCACTTTGGGTGATGTGGTGGTGACTGATTTAACCGCTTTTACGCTAGTTTTAGTCTTTTTCCCTTGCCAGTCTTTATTATCTTGCGCAAATTTTTGTCGCGCTGCAGTAAGATTTATTGACGCAATGTAATTTTCAGATGGGATGACAATATATTGACCATTCACCATGGCATTTAAATTACCATTTTCAAATGCATCGGGATTATAACGCTGCAATGCCACCATCATTTGAGTCATATTGATGGCTGGATTCGGTCGATAGGTTTTAGCGATATTCCACAAGGTATCGGCGTTAGTAATTGGTCCATGACGACTGGGCGTTTGTTGTGACAACGGGCCTTTAATTGGTGTACGAGTAGAAACCCCACGACGTCCATCGTCGGGACCTTTAATCACAACTGACTGCCCATAACTCGTCATCGATATTGTCATTGCAGCAATGATAACAGGCAGTAATCGTAGTATTTTAAAATGTGCAGTAAAAAGCGTCATCTGACCGTCTAGAAATCCCGTGTTATTATTGTCATTAATAAAAGTGTCAGTATATTGACTGACTATAAACTAGTTGTGCTAATCGATCTACTGGCGAGCCACAATAAACCCCATATATACACGTTAAAAGTGTTATTCAACAATGGTATATTAGCAAAAAGTATACCAATAAAAAGGAGCACTTAATGCTCCTCTAATAGTATAATTTTGGCGTTTAGGTAACCAGCTTTACATGTAATCCCGAATTAACACTTCAGCAATTTGAATACTGTTAGTTGCAGCACCTTTTCTCACATTATCAGATACCACCCAAAGGTTTAATCCTAACGGGTGAGATATATCATTTCTGATTCGGCCAACAAACACGTCATCACTGCCACTGGTACCAACTTGAGTAGGAAAATCTTCACGTTGTTCAATTAAAGTAACGCCAGGGGCTTCACGTAACAAATTCTTTGCTTCTTCCGCATCCAAAGGCTGGTGTGTTTCAATATGCAATGCTTCACCATGGCCGTAAAACACCGGAACACGCACGGCAGTCGGGTTGACTTCAATACTGTCATCACCCATGATTTTCTTGGTCTCCCAAACCATTTTCATTTCTTCTTTGGTATAATCATTATCAGTGAACACATCAATCTGCGGGATCACGTTAAATGCAATTTGACGACTGAACGCCTCTGGCTTGATCTCTTTACCGCTCAGTAAGCTGACACTCTGGGTTGCCAGCTCTTCCATTGCGTCTTTGCCCGCACCAGAAACAGACTGATAAGTAGACACATTGATACGACTAATACCCACGGCGTCTTGAATAGGTTTCAGCGCGACTAACATTTGAATAGTAGAACAGTTGGGGTTAGCAATAATATTGCGGTTGCGGAAATCAGCAAGCGCCGACGCATTTACCTCTGGCACAACTAAAGGGATATCAGGTTCATAGCGATAGTGAGAGGTATTATCAATCACCACGCAACCAGCCTCAGCAGCCATAGGTGCGAACTTTTCAGACACACTACCACCAGCAGAAAAGAAAGCAATATGAGCAGTAGACCAATCAAATTCATCAGCGTTTAACACGGTAATTTCCTTACCCTTGTAATTTACCTGACCGCCTGCTGAGCGAGCACTCGCTAAAGGGTAAAGGTTTTCAATGGGAAAATCGCGTTCTTCAAGAATTTCAATCATATTTTGTCCCACGAGGCCGGTAGCCCCAAGAACAGCAACATTATACGCAGATGACATGGTATTAACTCCTTTCATTATCCTAATTTTTGCTCGGGCGATGAACTCATCGCATCAAAGCCTAACTGTTTTAATTGCACCACCGCCGACGAGTGTTGGCAGAATACTTGTAGCGCTGAATATTCTCGCCTAATGCGGTATTGTTTCCGCTGCTGAGTAAAAGGGATACCTTTCACAAGTTTGTCACGAAAAACATAGTCGTCCCGTTGACAGTCGTATTGCAGTAACATCAATTGCTGAATTGTCTGCAAAGATACCACACTTTCCGTGACTGTCACCGACTTTACCAGCGGTTCAGGCAAAAAGTCATAGATAGTTTTGCTACAAGGTATAGAAAAGTGCTTGGCCATGGCGCGATAGATAAATTCAGTCCCACGGGCCTTCCCTTCTAAACTGTGACCGGCAATATGGGGGGTGGCGATATGAACATAGGGCAGCAAGCGCTTATCAATGGCAGGTTCATTCTGCCAAACGTCTAGAAATACTTGCGGTCCATTGCCCTGCTTTAGTCGCTGTAACAGAGCTGTTTCGTCAATCACCTCACCGCGGCACGCATTAATAACTATCTGTTGTTGTGACAGCGAGCCAATATGCTCTGCACTTAATAAATGATGAGTTGGGTAATGGCCTGCGGTAGTCCATGGTACATGAAAACTAATGACATCACATGACAGCACATCCTCGAGCTTATTAAATACCCTTGGATCCCCCGCTTGCTGTAACAAGGGATCACACAATATATGCTCTACCCCCAAAGCGGTTAGCCTTTCGCTGAGAGCGGTGCCCACATGGCCAGCGCCAACAATACCCACCTTCCTGCTACAAATATCACCGCCGAATTTTTGTGCACTTAACAATAAACAACTCAATACATATTCAGCCACGGCCACGGCATTACAACCGGCTGCGGTTGCCAACGTGATGTCTTTACTGCTGAGATAATCTGTATCAATGTGATCGAAACCTGCAGTGCCCGTGGCCACAAACGAGAGTCTATTAGCATGTTGTAATAACTGTTGGTTGACCTGTGTGGTTGAACGCACCAGTAATGCATCTACATCAACTAAATCGTGAGGCGTTAATTGGCCCGTATCAAACACCGAACATCGCCCAATGTCAGACAAAAACTCATCGCCAAAGACTAAACTTTTTTCGTACATTATGTTCATAATGTTGCCTTACTATACGTAAAAAAAAAGGACGTCAACACGTCCCTTTTTGACTTGGGGTAAGTTTACCCTTTGTATTTGCCCATCACCAGTGTGGCGTTTGTGCCACCAAAACCAAAGCTGTTAGACATGGCTGTGTTAATTTCCATCTCTTTCATCTCAGTGATGATGTTTAGCCCTTGGGCTTGTTCGTCCAATTCATCAATGTTAATAGAAGGAGCAACAAAGCTGTGTTCCATCATAAGTAGACTGTAGATAGCCTCATGCACACCAGCGGCCCCCAAGGCATGACCGGTCATTGCTTTTGTCGCACTAATTGCCGGCGACTTATCACCAAATATAGTCTGAATTGCACCTAACTCTTTAACATCGCCAACAGGTGTCGAGGTACCATGAGTGTTTAAGTAATCAATTTCGCCATCAACATTAGCCATGGCCTGTTGCATACAACGAATCGCACCTTCTCCTGATGGCGCCACCATATCAAAGCCATCAGAGGTAGCACCATAACCAATCACTTCACCGTAAATTTTCGCACCACGGGCTAACGCATGCTCAAGTTCTTCAACGACTACCATGCCGCCACCGCCTGAAATAACAAAACCATCGCGGTTAGCATCGTAAGTTCGAGACGCCTTAGCTGGCTCATCGTTATACTTCGTCGATAAAGCGCCCATAGCATCAAATTCCATGGCCAGACTCCAATGCAGCTCTTCACCACCACCAGCAAATACGACGTCTTGCTTATTCAACTGTATTTGCTCTACCGCATGCCCAATACAATGGGCACTGGTTGCACAGGCTGAACTTAAGGAATAATTCACACCTTTTATTTTAAACGGTGTCGCTAAACACGCAGATACCGTGCTGCTCATGGTTCTTGGAACCATGTAGGGGCCAACGCGTTTAACACCTTTGTTACGCAATATATCAGCGGCTTCTACTTGGTTTTTCGATGACGCACCACCAGAGCCAGCAATAATACCCGTGCGCGGGTTAGATACCATCTCATCGCTCAGCCCAGAATCCTCGATGGCTTGTGCCATAGCAATATGAGCATAAGCCGCCGCTTCACCCATAAAACGCAACGCTTTTCTGTCAACGTGCTCAGCAACATTAATATCAAGAGAGCCGTGTACTTGGCTACGCAGTTTATAGTCAGCAAACTCTTCACTGCGGACAATACCACTACTACCCTGTTTGAGGGAGGCTAATACTTCATCTTGATTATTACCAATGCTTGAAACAATACCCAAGCCTGTAATGACGGCTCTTCTCATAAATTATCCTTTATACCTATTTATAATCGGTTATTATATTAACTAAGATTACTACGCAAAGTGGTCTGTTAAGTTCCTATGACAACATCACTATATCACCTTACGGTGATATAAAAACCATATTGTTTGTTAACAAAAAATATTTTTATATCGATTTTCAACACGATACAAATGACAAGAGGGCTAAATTTGTCCATACAACAAGCGCAGATAACATTTAACCAGGCTGGTACACCCGTCGCCGAACAATTTGATGACGTTTACTTTTCCATGCTCGACGGACAGAAAGAAAGTCAATATGTATTTATTGACGGTAACCAGTTAGATGCGCGATGGCCAACCTGGCAGAACCGTCATTTTGTTATTGCCGAAACAGGCTTTGGTACTGGATTAAACTTCCTCTCTGTTTGGCATGCATTTAATCAATACCGACATCAAAACCCAGATGCCATGTGCCAACAGCTTCATTTTATTAGTTTTGAAAAATACCCAATGTCAGTCAGCGATATTGAACAAGCGTTATCTCACTTTAGCGAACTGCAATCGTTATCAGAAAAGCTAATTAGCCGATACCCAAAACCACTACCTGGCTGCCATAGATTACACTTTGACGGCGGTAATATTATTCTAGACCTATGGATGGGTGATGTTCACGACACGCTACCGGACCTAGTGGCATCTCAACCAGATAAAGTCGACGCTTGGTTTTTAGATGGCTTCGCGCCAAGCAAAAATCCTGAGATGTGGACTACGGATTTATACCAAAAGATGGTGGAAATGAGTGCTACCGAGGCAACATTTGCTACTTTCACAGCCGCAGGTGATGTGCGCCGTGGACTACAATCGGCAGGTTTTACCGTGGCAAAACGCAAAGGTTTTGGACGTAAAAGAGAAATGTTAATTGGCCAATTACCCGCCGACGTTAAGCAAACACCTATAGCGCCCTACTTTCTGCGTCAAAGTGCACTATCACAAAGTGAAACCGTGACGATTATAGGTGGCGGCATAGCGGCGGCATCAGCTACCTATGCGTTAGCGCAAAGAGGCTACAAAATTAATCTACTGTGTGCTGATAGTACCCTCGCACAAGGCGCCTCGGGTAACCCTCAAGGGGGCTTTTATCCACAACTACAAAATCAACTCAATCCCATTAGTGCCATGTATGCCCATGCCTATCTGTATGCTAACAGAGTCTATCGTGAACTTAATAGAACACAGCCGTTTGAACATGAATTTTGTGGTGTATTGCAACTCGCGTTTAACCTAAATACAGAGCAACGCTATCGCAGTCTCGTGGAGCAAGCCGTTTGGCCAACACATTTGTTTACCCCTTGTACAGCAGAACAAACGAGTCAGATTGCGGGGGTTAATCTGCCCTACTCATCACTGTATTTTGCCGAGGGGGGATGGATAAATGTTGCGGACCTTGTGACTAGTTTCATAGCGGCTAGTAAAAATATCACCGAGGTGACCGTGAACGTCAATAGTTGTGTTACGAGTCTAGTAAGGAATAATAACAGCTGGCAAATCCACTGTGATAATGGTCTGCAACACAACGCAGACGTTGTGGTGTTAGCAAGCGGTGCAGACAGCGAAATATTACAACAACTGATGCCTTTACCGTTGATGCCAGTGAGGGGCCAAGTCAGTTATGTACCCACTACCAGTGAAAGTGTAAAGTTGAAAACGGTATTGTGTCATAAAGGCTACATGACCCCCGCCTCCAGCGAACACCACACCATTGGCTCTACTTACAGTAAACATGACAAAGATGTTAGTCACCGCGACATTGATAATCAGCAGAATCAAATGACTACCCTAAAAGCACTAACCAAATGTGACTGGGTAAAGCAATTGGATTTTAGTCAGAGAAGCCGAGCTGGCGTGCGCTGTACATCGCCTGACCATGTACCGCTAGTAGGCGCGGTTGCCGATATTACAAAACAAACAGAGGAATTTTCCGGGTTGAGTGTGGGTAAACCAGCTTATAACATAAGCGTGCCTGCTGACGTACCAAATCTGTTTATGTTGACCGCATTGGGTTCTCGGGGACTGTGCACAGCACCACTGATGGCAGAAGTATTAGCAAGTCAGATTGCCAATGAGCCACTGCCAATGAGCGGCACTATTCTCAACGCGGTTAATCCGAACCGTTTTTTGATTCGCGCGTTGAGAAGGAATCAATGTTACCCGGCTTGAGCGACCTGCTGCGCCTTGCTGTGCAGCTCGTTCCATAACATTAACACTGAAGACTGATCAGCAGAATCCAGCTCTTTAGCCGAAAATGCAGTGCTTAAACTCTTCTTCAATTGTGTATCAACACTGCAAGCATCGAACACCTTATCTAAATAATGTTCGGCAATAATCACATCAACGTGGCCATGCAGATATGATGACAAAAACAGTTCGTGATCACTGCCCGTTTCCACAAACGCCATTAAGGCATGTTCAACATGTTCCACATAAGTGTCAAATAATGTCATTGTTTATCTGCTCCCGGAGACTCAACGCGATATAATACCTTGTCATCATAACCTGTAATCACGGTAATTGTGCCTGACAATTCAGCGTCAAGTGCCAGATCACCTGTATCAACAATCAATGGTCGCCCATTCAAAGCCTGTAACTTGCGTTTACTCGCGACCACCATGATATTGTCTTTGCCGATAGCGCTAATTACCAGCGGACTCAATTGCTGATTGCCGCGGCCAAATATATGCCCCTGACCACCGATCAGAGTGATTACTAACTTAGTCGGAGTATTTTCTAGCCATTGCATTAACTGCTGTGCGGTAACATCTGACGCAAGTAATGTATCATTGCGCACGACATCAACGCCTAACAAGGTATTTTGTAGACCCAAGGTTTGCATAATAGCATCTACCGTGGAGCCAGATCCCATAATTGCTTGGTGATCTTCAAGTTGCTCAATAACATAGTCAGCAATATCGGCAAGCACCAATTCATCAGCTTCACGGCCACCTGACTTTACCGCTTGTACATAACTCAGATCTTGTGGTATCTGCATTTCACCATACGCTTTGGCTTTAACGGTACCTTGCCTAAATAACGACTCATCAATGTCCATAACATCGGCGTCGGTTAAGCTAACCAAATTCCCAGTCAGCATTTTTTCAATCACTCGACCACTGGCTTGAGGCGTTACCCCGTATACACCAGAATGAATTTTACAGCCCGCAGGTATACCTAGTACCGGTAATTTATCATTCACTACATTGCAGACATTTCGGGCAGTACCATCACCGCCTGCAAATACCAATAAATCGAGACTCTGGGACAGCAAGATTGCTACTGCCATTTCGGTATCTTGGGCTTCTGTTTGTCGCGTGGCTGGTGCATAAATGACTTCCGTTTGAAACCCCATTGTTTGTGCTAACGTTGCTCCCATATTAGCGGCGGCGGTAACAATCACGATTTGGTCTGTATAAGGTAACAATATTGATAACGCTTGTTCAGCACGCAAATGAGCCTTACAGGTCGCTCCGCGCGAAAGTGCCTCTGCGCGAACCTCAGGGCCGTCTGACCCTTTCATCGCAACCGCACCACCGATACCCGCGTAAGGATTTATAATGAAACCCAATCTAAATCTATTTAGCATTAATGACATTCCTCAACAAGTAACGCCTGAAAAGCGTCAGCAGACAACCTAGGTTGCTGATAAAATGACTGAAGTTCGCTGATAAAGGTTTGTGCTCTGGGAGGAAAACCTTGCCGTAAGTAACGTAACCCTTGTTTTGCCACTCGATGCTGAAACGACGCGCGGTCCGATTGAAATCCATCTAAATTATCAACACTGACATGAAATGGTAATCCAACAGATAAACAAAACGCCCACTCAATTGCTTGAGGCTTAACCTCAGCTTGTTCAAAAGCTGCCTGCTGATCTTGATCGCGACCGTCGGGACAGTACCAATAACCATAATCCTCTAACTGTCTTCGGGCCTCTCCAGCGAGACACCAGTGAGCAATTTCATGCAAGGCACTGGAATAGTAGCCATGGGCAAATACAATTTGGTGATACGCTACATGTTGGTCCGCTGGCAGATAGATTGGCTCGTCGCCACCCTTTATCACTCGCGTGTTGTACAACCTGAAGAAGCAATGTTCAAACAACGCGATAAGGTCTGTATAATGATGAGACACTTAGGATAGATCCTGTTACAACAAAAAACGCCAATAGTGTATCTCAGATTGCTCCTTGATAACACTCGTGTAGCGTTTAGACCGTCAGGTATTTACATAGTTTCTGTGCATTTTGATCACCACACGACGGTTCTTTGAGCGGTCTAGACTATTGTCATTGGGTGCAATATGTCGCCTTTCACCGTGACCTGTGACTTGAATTTTATTAGCTGCGACGCCCAACGACTGAAAGAAATCCTGTATTGCCTCAGCTCGCTTTTCTGATAACCGCTGGTTGCTTGAGCGCGGACCGTAACTATCGCTATAGCCGTCAAGCATAATACTGTTAACCGATGGATCGGCCTTGATGTATTCGCCAATCATACTTAACATGCGGCGTGATTGAATGGTCAAATTAAGAGAGTTCTTTTCGTAGCTTAAAACCGAAAAAGCGATATCTTCAAAACTAAAGGGTAATAACGTATCTACACAGTGTATAAACTCATCATACGCCGCCGCAAATTGGCTAGCATTAAGTCCAACTTGCACAGTATCAGCCTGATTATTCCAATCTTGAAAATAAATGGTCGGCCAGAAACCTTTCTCTAACTCCGACAGCATAGTCCATGCAAAGTCATCTTCAACTTCAGCATCAAATTGTTTTAACAACGACATTTCACCAATGGTTTTACTGGGGATCCCCGGCATCCAGCGCGGTGGCACTGAATAAATAGTGGCCATACCGTAATCTGTTGGCCGGCGCAGCATATCTAAATGAAACCTGAGATTTTGCTGCTTGCTCGCATAACTACTAAAAACCGCTAAACCGTAACCAGGTATCGAGTGCTCAATAGCGCATTGTAATTTTGAATTTTGCGCGAGTATCCATTGAGATTGGTCCACGTCTACAGCGTAATATCGGCCGTTGGTGTACCCAGCACAACTAAACCCAAGTGCTGTAATCAATAATAATAATCGCGTCATAAATGCATTTCCAGTTGAACCGACCTTAAGCATATCGGCACCAAAGATAAATTATTTAGGCTTATATTCTACTAAAGTTTAATTTGCTGTGAAATAACTAAATTGACTGGAATGAAACACGTTTTATGGAGATAATAGTTACTTTCTAATTTCTAAATACAAATTTATGACTGAAACAAAACCGTCTATTAGTCAACGTTTCCGTGGTTATTTCCCGGTTATTATTGATGTTGAAACCGCAGGTTTCAACGCAGCCACTGACGCGCTACTTGAAGTTGCCGCAACCACGTTGATCATGGATGACAACGGTGATCTGCAATTGGATTATACGTTCCATGCGCACATTAATCCTTTTGAAGGAGCTAACTTAGAGCAGGCCGCATTAGACTTTAATGGTATTGATCCCTTTTGTGCGTTGCGTGGCGCTATTGATGAATCTGAAGCCATGAGGCAGTTGTGTAAAGAAGTTCGCAAACGGCAAAAAGCCGCTGACTGTCAACGTTCCGTGATTGTTGCCCATAATGCGGCATTTGATCAAGGGTTCATCAACGCCGCACTGGAACGCAGTAATACCAAGCGTTCACCTTTTCATCCTTTTGTGTCGTTTGATACAACATCTTTAGCAGCTCTATCACTGGGCCAAACGGTATTAGTGAAGGCCTGTGGCGCCGCGGGTATTGAATTTGACCAGAAAGAAGCCCATTCAGCATTATACGATACCGAGCGAACAGCAGAGCTGTTTTGCTATATCGTCAACAAGTGGAAAGCGCTGGGTGGCTGGCCGTTGTTAACGCAGGCAACTGAAAACCATACACAAACGCCTACAGAATAGCCCCATAAACCGAATTCAAGACATAAAAAAAGGCCCGTTTGGGCCTTTGTCTTATTTAACTAAAATATTTATAGTTCTTCTGAATTTTCTGAAAGGAATTTAGCAACGCCTTCTGGGCTTGCGTCCATACCTTTTTTACCTTCTTCCCAACCCGCAGGGCAAACTTCACCGTGCTCTTGATGGAAGTTAAGCGCATCAACCATACGCAACATCTCATCAATATTACGGCCTAGTGGAAGGTCGTTGACCACTTGATGACGGACGTTGCCTTCTTCATCAATTAAGAAAGAGCCACGGAAAGCTACGCCAGCATCTGGATGTTCTACATCGTACGCTTTACAGATTTCGTGCTTAACGTCAGCAACCAAAGGATATTTAACGGGACCGATACCACCTTGGTCAACAGGTGTGTTACGCCATGCGTTGTGACTGAACTGAGAGTCAATTGATACACCAATAACTTCCACACCGCGCTTTGCGAAGTCTTCCAAGCGATGATCAAATGCAATCAACTCAGAAGGACATACAAACGTAAAATCAAGCGGGTAGAAAAATACCACTGCTTTTTTACCTTTAATTGCTTCACTTAACGTAAAGCTGTCAACAATCTCACCATTGCCAAGTACAGCTGCCGCTGTGAAATCTGGGGCCGGACGACCAACAAGTACGCTCATAATATTCTCCATTAATTAGTTTCTGTTAACTGACGTATTTATAGGGATCTTACGCTAAAAAAACAAGTCTTCGACAAAAATAAAAGTATTTAAAAAATGCTTTAAGTTAATAACTTAGGCATAAATGCCCTGCCGCTCAAATCATACCCATTGCAAAGTCAGGTAATAACAATTATTATCATTCGCAATTGATTAAGAGGAAAGACATAAAATGTACGTGTGTGTGTGTTTCGGGATCACAGATAAACAAATTACTAATGCCGTTGTTGAGCAAGGCGTGGGAACCATGCGTGAACTCAAACAACAATTGGGTGTTGCGGGTATGTGTGGCAAATGTGCAACAATCGCACAGACTATTATCGATGATGTCATTATAGACGAAAGTTTATTCAGCAGCGCCGTCTGAAAACTACCGACAATTGCGACCTATCAAATAAATAAAAAAGGACTCAAACGAGCCCTTTTTCAAAAGCCTAGTTAACAGCCTTATTCCTCATCAGTTTTGTACTTTTCAGCCGTTTCTTGCACCAATGGCTGCAGTTCACCCTGTTGGAACATTTCCAAAATGATGTCACATCCTCCGACTAATTCGCCGTCTACCCATAATTGTGGGAAGGTTGGCCACTCAGCGTATGCAGGCAGTTGCGCGCGAATATCCGGATTTTGCAATATGTCCACATACGCAAACGGTTCACCACAAGACATTAAGGCTTGAGATGCTTGTGAAGAGAATCCGCAGTTAGGTAACTTAGGGGAACCCTTCATGTACAATAAAATAGGGTTTTCGGAAATTTGTTGTTTAATCTTATCTATAGTGTCCATCGCACTCACCTTAGCAAAAATGTATAACAGGTTAATTGGGGCTTTATACCACATTATTCAAGGGTATTTAGAATATTTAAAATATATCAGATTAAAAAATTTGGATTTTTTTTTCAAATAGACTTGTATTCTTGCAGCCACATCCCTATTTTAACGATAATCCCATAGCAAAAATATGGATATAGACCATCCTAAATACTGGTAACTATAAATTATAGCGTCATCAACTTATCAATGGAGAACACCATGGCCTTTGAACTACCCCCGCTACCTTATGAATTGAATGCACTTGAGCCACATATTTCAGCTGAAACCTTAGAATTTCACCACGGTAAACACCATCAAACCTATGTCACTAAACTAAACGGTTTAGTCGCAGGCACTGATATGGCGTCGATGACGCTTGAAGACGTTGTGCGCAATTCAGACGGTGGTGTATTTAACAATGCAGCACAAATCTGGAACCACACATTTTATTGGAACAGCTTAAGTCCAAATGGTGGTGGTGAGCCAACAGGTGAACTCGCTGATGCGATTAATGCTAAGTGGGGCTCATTTGCTGAATTCCAAACGGCGTTTAACGATAAAGCAGTTAACAACTTCGGTGCAAGTTGGACTTGGCTAGTTAAAAATGCAGACGGCCAATTAGATATCGTTAACACATCAAATGCTGGTACACCAATTACCGACGCTAACGTGTCACCATTAATGACCGTAGATCTTTGGGAGCACGCTTACTATATTGACTATCGTAACGTTCGTCCAAATTACCTGAACGGCTTTTGGGCTTTGGTTAACTGGGAGTTTGCTTCAGCGAATTTCGCCTAAGCAATAATAGACAGTAAATCAGTTTATCAAGCCTAGCACTGCATACCGTGCTAGGCTTTTTTCCATTAGCGCTTAAGAAAACCAAGATCATCCAGCTGTAGCGAATCGTAAAACACGCAATAAATATTTTTCTCATACAACCACAACCA
>JBELHI010000004.1:0-5119 GCA_042091475.1 Alteromonadaceae bacterium | reverse complement strand
CATTTAACTGATTATTTTTGTAGTTAGACGGTACAAATACTTGCTCACATCAATTTCTTTCGCTGACTGTAACCTCAGTAACCACTGAATATTCTTCTAAATAGCCTCTTTTAAGACAAACATATGATATGGATATACTTTAATCTTAGTAAATTTGTTGTCCCTCCTTCGCAATTTAGGTCTAACCTTAAAGTAACAACTGATATTCTGGTTCAGGGCAAGGAGAAACACATGGGTATTTTTGAACACTATCAGGATCGCTATGAAGCCAAGCAAGAGGAAGAGATGAGCATTGAAGAATTTCTTCAACGCTGTAAATCTGACACAATGCTTTACGCTAATGCAGCTGAGCGATTACTCAAAGCGATTGGCAGCCCAGAAATGGTAGATACCGCACAAGATCCGGTTCTAAGTCGCATCTTTTCTAACCGAGTAGTGGCTCGTTATCCCGCATTTTCGAGTTTTTATGGCATGGAAGATGCCATTGAGCAAATTGTGTCTTATTTGAAACATGCGGCGCAAGGGTTAGAGGAAAAGAAACAAGTTCTCTATCTTCTTGGGCCTGTTGGAGGTGGTAAATCCTCAATTGCAGAAAAGTTAAAACAATTAATGGAAGCGATGCCAGTGTATTGTATCAAAGGCTCGCCAGTCAATGACCATCCACTGGCACTATTTGATCACAACGAGGATGGCCCATTGTTGGAGCAGGACTACGGTATTCCGCAGCGCTACGTCACTACACTGATGTCTCCATGGGCAAGAAAAAGACTTCACGAATACAACGGTGACATTACCAAATTCAAAGTCGTTAAGCGTTATCCAAGTGTGATAGACCAAATAGCAATCGCAAAAACTGAACCCGGAGATGACAACAATCAAGATATTTCCAGTTTAGTGGGCAAGGTAGATATTCGTAAGTTAGAAAGTTTTGCACAAAACGATCCCGATGCATACAGCTATTCTGGTTCTTTGTGTAAAGCAAACCAAGGCATTATGGAATTTGTAGAGATGTTTAAAGCGCCTATCAAGGTACTACATCCTTTGCTCACGGCAACCCAAGAAGGTAATTACAATCCAACTGAAGGTTTTTCTGCTTTACCGTTTTGCGGTGTTATACTCGCTCACTCTAATGAGTCGGAATGGCAGTCGTTTCGTAACAATAAAAATAACGAAGCCTTTCTCGACCGAGTTTACATTGTCAAGGTGCCTTACTGCTTACGCGTAACAGAAGAAGTAAATATTTACAGAAAATTAATTGAGCACAGTGAATTGAATGGCACACCCTGTGCACCAGCCACACTCGACATATTGGCACAGTTTAGTGTGTTGTCCCGTTTAAAAAACACTGAAAACTCGAGCGTATATTCGAAAATGCGAGTCTACGATGGTGAGAGCCTCAAAGACACCGACCCGCGGGCAAAATCATATCAAGAATATCGAGATTATGCTGGTGTCGACGAGGGTATGGAAGGACTATCAACGCGTTTTGCTTTTAAAATCTTATCCAAAGTATTCAACTTTGATTATCAAGAAATTGCGGCCAATCCAGTGCACTTATTCTACGTGCTTGAAAAACAGATTGAAAAAGAGCAATTTAGCTCTGAGTTAGCAGAGTCTTATCTTGAACATTTGAAAGGCTACCTAATACCTAAGTACGTTGATTTTATCAGTAAAGAGATACAGACATCCTATTTGGAGTCATACTCAGAGTACGGTCAAAACTTGTTTGATCGCTATGTCACCTATGCAGATTTCTGGATCCAAGACCAAGAGTATCGAGATCCAGAAACGGGTCAATTACTCGACCGTTCGTCACTCAACAGCGAACTCGAGAAAATTGAAAAACCAGCAGGGATAAGTAATCCAAAAGATTTTAGAAACGAAATTGTAAACTTTGTGCTGCGAGCAAGAGCTAACCACAATGGTAAGAACCCGCAGTGGAACAGCTACGAAAAGCTGAGGACTGTGATAGAAAAGAAAATGTTTTCTAACACCGAAGATTTGTTGCCGGTCATTTCATTCAATACCAAAAGCTCGACTGATGACCAAAAGAAACATGACGATTTCGTCGATCGTATGTGTGAAAAAGGCTACACACAAAAACAAGTTAGGTTACTTTGCGAATGGTATCTACGCGTTCGTAAATCGGCTTAACTCAGTGGGTCTGGAGGCTAGTGATGGCGCATTTTATTGATAAACGTGACAATGCCAAGGGCAAAAGTACGGTTAATCGCCAGCGATTTATGCGGCGATATAAACAGCAGATAAAGAAAGCCGTGTCTGAGCAAATGGCAGACCGGAGTGTCACTGATGGACAAGGGGAAAATATCACCATCCCCAAAAAAGATTTGTCGGAGCCATTTTTTCACACCACAAGTGGCGGCAATGTCGATCGTGTATTGCCTGGAAATGACGTGTATTCACCGGGCGACACCATTCCGCGCCCGCCGCCCAATGGCGGACAAGGCCAAGGCGGTGGTGATGCTTCTGATAGCGGTGAAGGCACAGACGAATTTGCTTTTGAAATTTCACACAGCGAATACCTTGACTTGTTGTTTGAAGATTTGGAACTACCCAACCTAGAAGAGAACCATCTGGATAAGCTTGTCAGTTATAAAATACACAGGGCAGGCTTTAACAGTGATGGTATGCCGAGTAACCTAGATATTGTGCGGTCATTAAAGGGTTCAATAGCCCGCCGTATTGCCCTCACATCAAACAAAAGAAGATCACTTAACGAGTTACAAGAAGAGTACCAACGATTACTCGATGATCCCCATGACAACCACTTACGACTAGACGCTTTGTTAATTGAGATTGAAACATTACAAAAGCGCATTAAGGCAGTGCCCTTTATCGATACCTTTGATTTGCGTTTTCGAAATTTCGAGAAACGCCCCCATCCCACGAGCAGAGCCGTGATGTTTTGTTTAATGGACGTCTCAGGTTCAATGGATCAAGCCACCAAAGACATGGCGAAGCGTTTTTACATCATGTTGTATTTGTTCTTGAGCCGCACTTACGAAAACGTTGATGTGGTCTACATTAGACACCATACCATTGCCAAGGAAGTGTCTGAGCAAGACTTTTTCTACTCTAAAGAAACCGGTGGCACCATTGTATCGAGCGCACTGAAACTGATGAGCGAGATTATTCACGACCGCTACAACCCAGAGGAATGGAATATCTACGCTGCGCAAGCATCCGACGGCGACAATTGGGCAGACGATTCTCCCCAATGCGGTAGTCACTTGGCTAGCAGTATACTGCCTGCGGTACGCTACTATGCTTACATAGAAATCACCTCACGACCGCATCAAAGCCTGTGGCGAGAGTACCAAACCCTGACCACCAACCATGACAATCTGGCCTGTGCCCATATTCAAACTGTCAGTGATATCTACCCTGTGTTTCGGGAGCTATTCAAAAAGCAAACCCACTAGCAGTCTGTTCGATAGGAGTTCGACATATGAATGACATACCCCAATCCCAACTAAGCGATGGTCCTGACTGGACGTTTAGTTTGATACAGGACTACCATGAAGAAATTGCTAGAGTGGCTGAGTTTTACCGATTAGATACTTACCCAAACCAAATTGAAGTGATTACCGCAGAGCAAATGATGGATGCTTATGCCAGTGTTGGTATGCCAATAAACTATTCCCACTGGTCTTACGGCAAAAAATTCATTCAAACAGAGCAACAATATAAACGCGGACAAATGGGGCTTGCCTATGAAATAGTGATAAATTCTGATCCTTGTATTTCCTATTTAATGGAGGAAAATACAATCACCATGCAAGCCCTAGTAATGGCCCACGCTTGCTACGGACATAATTCTTTCTTTAAAGGAAACTACTTATTTAAAACCTGGACTGACGCCTCTTCAATTGTTGATTATCTGGTATTTGCCAAACATTATATTAGTGATTGTGAAGAGCGCTATGGTGTAGATGCAGTGGAAGAAATATTGGATTCTTGTCACGCACTCATGAACTATGGTGTTGACCGTTATAAGCGCCCGCCTAAGCTATCCGTTGAAGAAGAAAAGAAACGTATTTCAGAGCGTGAGAACTACAATCAAACCCAAGTCAATGATATTTGGCGAACTCTGCCAACTCATGAGGTCCAAGATGCAAAACAGGATAACCACTTCCCTTCTGAGCCACAAGAAAACATCCTGTATTTTCTTGAGAAAAATGCGCCATTATTGGAGAATTGGCAACGAGAATTAATTCGTATTGTACGTAAAGTATCTCAATACTTTTACCCACAAAAACAAACTCAAGTAATGAATGAAGGATGGGCGTGTTTCTGGCACTACCATATTCTCAATCATCTCTATGATGAGGATAAAGTAACTGAGCGTTTTATTTTAGAGTTTCTACACAGCCATACCAGTGTTATCGCACAGCCCAGTTACAATAGTCCGTATTATTCAGGTATTAATCCTTACGCTTTAGGCTACGCCATGTTCATTGATATCAAACGTATCTGTCAACAGCCTACGGAAGAGGATTACCAATGGTTTCCCGAATTAGCTGGTAGCGATTGGCTTGAAAGCATACATTTTGCCATGCAAAATTTCAAAGATGAGAGTTTTATTAGTCAATATTTGTCACCCAAGGTGATGCGCGACTTCAAATTATTCGAAGTTGCAGACCATGAAAAAGACAAACATCTCACGGTCTCCGCTATCCATAATGATGACGGCTATCATCAAGTGCGAGATACATTATCCGCACAGTACAATTTAAGTAACTTAGAACCCAATATTCAAGTATACAATGTAAACGTGAAAGGCGACCGAAGCTTGACCCTGCGCTATATCCCTCGCCAGCATGTTCCCCTGGGTGATAGTTACTCTGATGTGCTTCGCCATTTACACAGATTGTGGCAATTTGATGTCATATTAGAGACAGAAGACGGAGTCAAACCGAGAGTATTGGATCGCATCAGCAATCAAAAAAATGATAAGTGATGCCTTTTCATCAGCTTAAAAGCAGATTATTTGGGGTTTACTTAGCCTATCATTTACGCCATGATTATGTTTATCTGACTCGCAACTAAGACACAATTAATGTTTGCAACCATTGGCATTACCGGAAAATTGAATCAC
>JBELHI010000003.1:7560-59657 GCA_042091475.1 Alteromonadaceae bacterium | reverse complement strand
TTTCACACCCGATGTATCGGTTTTGGAGTAGCCCCTTGTGAGGGGCTTTGTAACCGTTATTTTGATTCAGGTAACACGTAGACCTTTTTCATCACCACGGCTTCTACTGGAAAATCTGGCCAGCCCTTCTTATCACTGACGGTGGTTTCAACCATATTGATGGCATCCAACACATCTTCTCCCTCAACTACTGAGCCAAATACCGCATAGCCCCAACGCTTTCCTGGATTTAGGCTATCGTTATCTGCCATATTAAAGAAAAATTGGCGGGTGGCGGAGTGGGGCTGTTTGGGTTGGGTCGCCATGGCAATGGTATACATATCATTTTTTAAACCATTACCAGATTCATTGGGAATAGCGGGGAAGCTTGATGCGTCGTTAAGTTGAGTATCATACATGCCGCCTTGCACAACAAATCCGGGAATGATGCGCTGAAAAATAATTCCCTCAAATGCTCTTTTACTCACGTAGCGTAGGAAGTTATCACTGGTGACTCGAGCTCTAAAGCGGTTGAGTTCAACAGTAAAATCCCCCATGGAGGTCTCAAAGCGTACCAACGGGAATAAATTGTTGGGTTGGATATGTGAGCCATCTTGTTCTACGGCATGGCCCAATTGACTCGTCGCTAATAGAACTAAACCCGTCAACATTGAAAGCAAACGCATAGTGTCTCCTTATTATCGTTTGAATGTCTGTAATACAGAAAACTTAATTGTACTGTGAACCACGTTATAAGCGCCAAATAGACGTTTAAGTTTTACTGGATAATCTAAGTGACGATTTCCCACCACTCGCAGTTCACCGCCTACTCTGAGAGCGTCTTCGGCATCGTTAAACATTTGCCATGCAATGTGGTCAGTGACGGTGTTTTGCTGGTGGAATGGCGGATTACAGAGTACCAAGTCAACCTGATTATACGGCACATTTTCTAGACAGTTAGAAACAATAAAGTCACATTGTTCTACTAGGTGCGGTAGGTTGTCAGTAATATTTTGTTTAGCAGTCGCCACCGCCATGTGTGATTCGTCAACAAAGATTACCCGACATTCTGGGTGTTTTGCCAGCACGCTCAAGCCTATGACGCCATTACCACAACCGAGATCAATCACGGTTTCTGCTTCTAAATTAGGCAGAGCATCCAATAATACTCTGGCGCCAATATCCAATTGCTCGCGGGCAAATACGTTGGCTTGATTACTGATGGTGAATGGGGTCTTTTCCAGCTTCCATTGAGTGGGTGAGGGTAATTCTGCATGCTCACGTTGTTGCACTTCACAGAATAACAAGCGGGCTTTTTTCTTGGCTAACGAGGTAGTGACGTTACCCAGGTATTTCTCTATGAGTTTAAACACGGATTTTGGCATGTGCTTGATCATACAGCCAGCAATAACTTGTGTTTCCGTGGTCACCACATGTTGTAATTGGATTAATTGGTGCTCTAATAATGCCAGAGACTTGGGAATTTTTATCAGTACTAGCTTGGCTGACTTAATCTCTGAACCACAGGTTTCCTGACTCACTAGATCGGCTTCAATGTCATTGCGTTTGAGGTTTCTTTGGCACGCCCGTTGGGCAACAAAGGAATCTGAATAACTGGTGGGTTGATTGTCAGCAAACCAGCAACTGAGTGCACCAAAATCATCATTTAGTATCACTAGCTTGTCACGGACCTGATCGTCGCAATGATTTTCAACGTAATCTATCAGGTATTCGTCTGCCGCATCCCAGGCTCGCCAACTGATGTGCTGAGATTTTTCTGGGTAGCGCATTAATTGTAAAGTACGCTCAAATAAGGTTAAATCAGTTTCAATGTCCATGCTACTTCCACGCGTCACTAGGATTACTCCGATGTCTTGTTCTGTTATACAATTGCCAATGATAGACGCAGATGTCAGGTATTACCCTAACTTCATTGACTCGGATACGGCTGACCAGCAATTAACAGATTTATTGTCTGTATTACACTGGCAACAGGATGATATCAAAATGTTTGGCCGGACGGTACGTATTCCTCGTTTACAAGCATGGTACGGGGACAAAAATGCCCAGTATCGCTATTCCGGCAAGACCATGCAGCCCAAGCCGTGGCATCCCCAGTTGCTAACACTTAAGTCCAGTTGTGAAGCTCTACTTAACTGTCAGTTTAATTCAGTATTGGCTAATTGTTACCGCAACGGGGAAGATTGTATGGGCTGGCATGCAGATGATGAGCCTGAACTTGTACGCAATGGTATTATTGCGTCTGTGAGTCTGGGCGCGGAGAGGGATTTTGATTTTAGGCACAAACACCATAGCAAGGAAGTACCACAACAACACAGGCTGACACTCGAGCACGGTAGCCTATTGGTTATGAATGGAGATACACAAAATTATTGGAAACATGCACTACCCAGACGCAAAGCCTGTAAAACCCCGCGGATTAATTTAACCTTTCGGTGTATCATACCTAATTATCACGTGTAACGAGGAATTAGCCCATGCTTATTCAACAGCAAATTCAACAAAAATTGACCCAAGCCTTTGACCCTGACCACCTTGAGGTGGTGAATGAAAGCCATCAACATAACGTCCCAGAAGGCAGTGAAAGTCATTTTAAGGTCACCATTGTCACTGATGAATTTTCCTCTAAGCGCTTAATACAAAGGCACAGAGCAGTTAATCAAATACTGGCTGATGAATTGGCAAATCATATTCATGCATTAGCCTTGCATACGTTGACTCCAGCAGAGTGGCAACAAAAACAGCAGACTATTCCAGCATCACCTAACTGTCTTGGTGGCAGCGGTAAATAGCTGGCGTTATGGATTACAATAAAATAGAAGTAGACGTAGATTTGGAGCAGTCGTTTTAGATTATGCGAATATAAAAAATGCCGGACAAGCCGGCATTTATAAAGTGTCAGACTGTAGATTTAGAAACGGTACACTAAACCTAGATTGAAACGTCTTCCTGCGTCACCTATGTAGTTCACTAGTTGGCTATACTTCATGAAACGTACAGATTGTGAATTATTTAGGTTAACTGCTGAGAAGTTAACTTTCATGTTATCAGACAGTTTGTAGTTAGCGGAGAAATCTAACTGACCACGAGCATCTTCAATTTCAGGTAATACATCAGGTCTATTCCAACCTAAAGACACTGACTCACGGCGAACAAACTCACTACGCCAGTTATACGCAAGACGAGCGCTAAGGGTATTGTCATCATAGTATGCCACTAGGTTGTAGCTATCCTCTGACAGTCCTTTACGAGAGATGTCGTCACCTTCAGCATCCTGGTTACCAGTATCTTCGGTGGTGTAAGTGTAGTTAACACCCAACCCGGTATTCGACAATAGTCCAGGTAGCGAACTAAATGCATGTTGCAAGTTGAGTTCATAACCAGAGATTTCTGTACCCGGTTGGTTTTGTGGTTGAGTTGCTGTGAATTTCTCACCTGCAATCATTACATCACTGCGTTGCTCTGCATCAATGTAGATGACCGAGTCGAGATCCTTTTCAAATACTGCAACAGCAAACATACTATCTTTACTGTAGTACCACTCGTAAGAGATATCTAAATTGGTTGCTCGGATAGGTTCTAGGTTAGGATTTCCCATGTTTGCTGTACCAGCATAACCGTCACCCAGATCGTTGTTGTAATTTAATCTGATCCCTGGTGAAATTGAACCCAAACCTGGACGAGCTAATGCTTCGTAACCTGCAATTCGGATTAACATTTCTTCATTTAAACCAATATTAAGGTTTAGTGAAGGTAGAGTATCAGAATATTCACCCTGTAAACTGATCATGGAGAACGCCGTCTCAGAGCCCGCTGGATTATTTACGTAACCAGAAGAGCTTGTCTCAGTTTCTACATGACGTACACCCAAGTTACCAAATACCGCAAGACCTGCCAATTCAGTGCTAAAGTCAGCACGCAAGTACGCTGCAGTCGTGTCCTCTTCTACGTTATAACGACTGCCAGCGGTTTCATAATAACCCGCGCCTTTAGCTGATTTAAATGCACGGATATCATGCATATTAAAATAGTCAGTAAAGAAATCATTACCACAGGTAGTTGAGGTCCAACTACTTGATAGGTTGCTGCTACCTACATCGATACTCACAGGAGATAAGCACGATTGTAAATCAGTTGCGATCTGCGCATAAGAAGCATCAGCATTAGCTGCTGGATCAACTTTTATTTCTTGAATATCATATTGTTCAACTAAACCATCAGATTCTTTACTATTTTTCTGGCTAGAATTTATATATGAAGCACGCTCAAACGCACGCGTTGCACTGCGGTAGCCGGCTTTAATCTGAGTTAAGAAATTGCCATCAACCGTGTAAGTGAAATCTAGTTTAACGGATTCGTCAGAATTACTGGTATCATCTGCATTTCGTTGCATTTGGAAATAACTCAGACGGTCATAGCTCATATTCGTTGGGTCTAGGGTTACAAGACCGGATGCATCTACGGGGGCAGCCACGCCATCAGCTGGGTGGAATGGAGACTCAATTAAAGTGGCATTAGGAATAGCGCCATTGGCCAATTGATATTGCGTCATACCAGACCAGTCAATAGCATTTAGTTGACTATTCTTATCCCAGTCATAGCCCATATTAAGTTGCGCTTGCTTGGTGTAGCTTTCACCCTCTGACTTACTTGCAGAAAATTCTACTTGCAGATTGTCTGTAATGAAATAATCACCACCGAATGTGACTTTCTCAGATTCACGCCAAGTCATCTTGTCCGACGGCGCGCCACCCATGCGCATACTCGCACCTGCCATGGTACCACTATTCATAATGTACGAACCGTTGCCTAGTGGTGCCGCATCATATTCCATGGTTGGAACAATAAACGAACGTGCAGCGTTGGTTACAATTGCCATTTGCGAGCCGTGAAGTTTTTCTTCACTGTCAGCTTTAGACACGTCAAGGTACAGGTTTAAATCGTCAACGGGTTGCCACTGAGCGGTAAAGTTAAGGGAGTCGCGTTGAGATTCAACCGCTCTTGAGTAGGTGCGGAATCCACCGGGGACATAGTAACGATCGTTTTCATCTTTTACGCCATCACCGTTAACATCAATACCCCAGTCATTATCTGGCGCGCCAAACGGCGTGTCACCTAAAAACGGATTGTTGTTAGCATTACCCGCAGGCTTACCAAATGCTGGTGTGCCAGACGCATTGCGCACAAACCACTGGGCTGGCGCAGTATCGTAGTCACCGCCGCCGTAAACGTCAGTCTGAGATACAACCGTTTTAGAACCTAGGTTTAGTACAAAACCGAAATCGCCAGCTGCGGTATCACGGAAGTTTTTGGACAAGAAGCCATTAATGTCTGGTGAGGTATCTTCTGCAAGCTCATTATATTTTGCACGCACAGTGACCGAGCCAACTTGATCTTCTTTGATGTTTAATGGACGACGTGTTTTGAGGTTGATCGTGCCACCCAAGGAGCCTTCAATCTGGTCTGATGTTGGCGCTTTGAAGACTTCAATGCCAGAGAATAATTCTGAGGGTAAGTCTTGGAAGTTAACGTTGCGGTCTGCACCGGTGCCGGTGGTGGACTGCCCATTGATTTCAACATTATTGTCCGAAATACCACGTATTTGGACCGAAGTACCCTCGCCATCTGCTGCACGAGACATTTGAATACCCGTGACACGTTGTAATGCTTCAGCAATATTTTCATCAGGTAATTGGCCAATATCTTCTGCAGAAATTGAATCTTTAATGACTTGGGAGAAACGTTTGTCATTCATAGACTGAACAAGGCTGCCTCTTACGCCTTGTACTGATATTATTTCAACTTCGTCTTGTGCTGTTTTTGGCTCTGCGGCTTGTGCCCATGCTGCAGACGTTCCCATAGTAGATATGACGCTTATTACTGCTGCGGCTACCTTATTTTTCTTTGTTATCATTTTTTCGCTCTCATTAATCTGGTCAACGACAATGGAAATATGCCCCTTATCGTCTACCTCTGGAGTGAGGCCAGTATCAGCGAGTAGCGAATTTATACCTTGTGTGACTGAGTACCATCCGTATAAGTCATTTGTTTTTACACCTTTGACTAGTTCAAATGGAAACAACAGTGTCACATCCGCTTGTTCAGCAAATTCAATCAACGATAAGTCGGCAACTGTTCTGGGAATGTCAAATTTTATGACGTTGCTATCGTCTGCTTGGTTAGCTAAAACAGGCTGCGTTAACAGGCAAAATCCAACCATAAGGAACGACAACGTTTTCCCAACACCACAAAATGTGGGTGTTGCGGAGTAAGACGAACAACGTTGAAATTTCCACCATGATAAGGATGAAAAAATGTAAAAATAATTCACAAGATTCAATCTTAAGCCTACATCTCATTAACAAGTTAAGGTGAAAACAAACCGCGGTTTGAGTGTTTTCAGTGTGGTACAATACCAGCGTTACAGTTGATATTGCGTGTTTTATACGCTATCGCATCATTTACGATTTATTGACACAAGTCAAATAATTGTTTTTTGTTAACTTTTTACGCTTTGCCCCACTGGGCTAAATTAAAAATGTTAATGTCATCGATGAAAATCTAATCACTTCACATGACTTAAGTGTCTAGTAAAAAGCGCTGTGAGTAACTAGCATGCTGCCGCAGGGATAATAACGCTTTAGCATGCCATATACAGTGAACGATATTTTACGCGCCATCTCACTCATCCAGTTGATAATATCGTCATTTCCCCTTCTAATTATTTTGTATAGTGATGAAAATAAGAGTGAAAACTAAAACGAAATGCTGTTGTTACTAAAGCCATATGATAATGTTGCATCATGGCGTATGTATTTTAAATCAATAATGTAGCGCTATCCTACCAGCAGTAAGAGAGATTGATATATGGAAAATACCCACTTGCGCACAGTACAAAACATGATTGATTGGATAACCCGCACTACTTGTATCGGTATTCGTTGGTTAACGCTAATCATGGTGCTGATGACTTTTTTGATTGTCGTGTTGAGGTATGGTTTCAACCTTGGGTGGATTGCCATGCAGGAATCGGTTATTTATTTACACGCTGCGGTGTTATTGCTGGGCTCAGCTCATACCCTGCGCATTGGTGAGCATGTGAGAGTTGATATTTTTTATCGCCAGCAATCGGAAAAACGTAAAGCGCTGGTGGATTTTGTTGGGACTTTGGTGCTGTTATTACCGGTTAATTTTTTCATTTTAATTTATAGCTGGAGCTACGTTAGTAGTTCGTGGCGTGTGCTGGAGGGCAGTCCCGAGGCCGGTGGTCTAGCCGCTGTATTCTTATTAAAATCGTTGATCATTGTCTTTGCTGTTGTGATGCTGTTGCAAGGATTTGCCGAGCTAATACGCCACGGATTTACATTAACCAATAAGGAAAGTAAATAATGGAATATATGGCATTACTGTTATTTATTTGTGTTTGTATTGTACTCATGGCCGGCTTTCCGGTGGCCTACTCACTGGCTGGTACAGCGTTAATTTTTGCCGGTGTAGGCACTGCCATGGGGGTATTTGACAGTAGCTATCTGAGTGCTTTACCGAGCCGTTTGTTTGGGATTATTAGTAATCAAACCTTACTTGCGGTGCCGTTATTTGTATTTATGGGCGTTATGCTAGAGAAGTCTCGCATTGCAGAAGAGCTATTGTCCGCCATGGAAAAATTATTTGGGGGCTTGCGAGGTGGCTTGGCCTTATCGGTTATCATCGTTGGAATGTTGTTGGCTGCTAGCACAGGTATTGTTGGTGCTACTGTTGTTACCATGGGCTTGATGTCTTTACCGTCAATGCTGAAAAGGGGGTATGATCCTGCCATCGCCACGGGAACAATTTGTGCCACAGGCACGTTAGGGCAAATTATCCCACCATCAATTGCGCTGGTGTTATTGGGCGATGTCATTGCCAGTGCCTATCAAAAATCTCAACTGTCTATGGGGATCTTTTCGCCTGACTCTGTGTCCGTGGGCGACTTGTTTGTTGGCGCATTGATTCCTGGCTTGTTACTTGTGCTGCTGTATGTCCTTTACATCATAATTATGAGTGCAATGTATCCCAATAAGCTACCCGCCAGTGAACAAAAAACCATTAAATGGTTACCAGTATTGAAGGCGCTAGTGCCTCCTTTAGTACTAATTGCACTGGTATTGGGGGCTATATTATTTGGCTTTGCCACACCAACGGAAGCCGCAGGCGTTGGGGCCATGGGCGCATTAGTGTTGTCATTATTGAAAGGTAAACTTACCTTGCCCACCCTAAAAACCGTGATGTCTAACACCACCCATGTAACCAGTATGGTGTTCTTGATCTTAATTGGTGCGTCGATATTTTCCTTGGTCTTTCGCGGCTTCGGCGGCGAAGAAATGATTGCCAGTTTATTTGCCGACTTACCAGGCGGCGTGGTGACTGCGGTGTTAGTGGTGATGTTGGTCATATTTGTACTGGGATTCATTTTAGACTTTATTGAAATTACCTTTGTTGTTGTGCCGCTGGTAGCGCCGGTATTACTGTCAATGGGCGTTGATCCCATCTGGCTGGGGATCATGATTGCTGTTAACTTACAAACCTCTTTCTTGACGCCACCGTTTGGCTTTGCATTATTTTACCTCCGCGGAGTCGCACCTGATACGGTTGCGACCAGTGCTATTTATAAAGGGGTTGCACCTTTCATTGGGATTCAAGTATTGTTGTTAATAGCCCTTGCGGTGTGGCCACAGTTGGTCACATGGCTACCTTCAGTAATGTAATAAAAGATGAGACACGGAATGAAAATAGTAACACGTCGGTCAATTACCCTATTGTTTTTCACCTTGGCTGCCTTAATTGGTTGTGGCGGAGACAATACTCAAACAACTAATATCAGTGATGTAGAGCAACAGAGCTTTAAGTGGAAACTCGTCACTAGTTGGCCAAAAAACTTTCCCGGTCTTGGGCGTGCGCCTGAAACATTTGCCAAGTACGTTGAACAAATGTCGGCTGGTCGGCTAACCATTAAAGTGTTTGGTGCTGGTGAATTAGTCCCAGGATTTGAAGTATTTGACGCGGTATCTGAGGGGACTGCGGAAATGGGCCATGCCGCAGCTTACTACTGGAAAGGAAAAATGCCTGCAGCACCAATCTTTACCGCAATTCCTTTTGGTATGAACGCCACTGAGATGAATGGCTGGCTGCATTATGGCGGCGGTATGGAAATGTGGCAGGAATTGTATCAACCGTTTGGTGTTATTCCTTTTGCTGGTGGCAATACGGGCGTACAAATGGCCGGTTGGTTTAAAAAGGAAATTAACAGTGTTGCGGATTTAAAAGGGTTAAAAATGCGCATTCCAGGATTGGGCGGCGAGGTGTTTAGAAAAGCCGGCGGCGTGCCCGTTACCTTAACTGGCGGTGAGTTGTTTACTGCCCTGCAATCGGGTGCTATCGATGCAACTGAATGGGTAGGCCCTCACAACGATCTGGCGTTTGGCTTGTTCAAAGCGGCAGAATACTATTATTATTCTGGTTGGCATGAGCCAGCTGCAATGCTTGAATTCACTGTTAATCAGGCAGCCTTTGAGCAGTTACCCGCTGATCTCCAAGCGATTGTGAAAGTGGCGACACGAGCGGTCAATCAAGACATGTGGGATGAATATACCGCTAGAAATAATTCAGCGATGACAGCACTAGTGAACAAACACGGGGTAAAAATGCGCCCATTTCCAGCTGACGTGATGTCTGCATTAAAATTATATTCCACTGAAGTGATGGCAGAGCAGGTGGCTAATGATCCTGTGTTTGCTCGTGTTTATGGGTCTTACGCAGAGTTCCAAAAGGGCGTGACTGACTATCATCGTATTTCAGAGCAAGAGTATTATCGCAATAGACAAGCAGAATAATGGGTTATTCCACTAATAATACAGCTGTTCCGATTTGTTCTGCTGCAATATGTGATTACAATTCAGATTATTAGATAAGTAAAAGGTGCTAATTCGGCACCTCGTATCAGTGTAAAGGAAATTATTATGATCATTAAGCCAAAGATCAGAGGCTTTATTTGTACTAACGCTCACCCAGCGGGTTGTGCTGAGAATGTAAAACAGCAAATAAGCTATGTGAAGCAACAAGGCGAATTGACGTCAGGCCCAAAAAATGTCCTAGTACTGGGTTGTTCTACAGGCTACGGCTTGGCTTCTCGTATTGTGTCTGCCTTTGGTTATGGTGCTAATACATTAGGCGTTTGTTTTGAAAAAATGCCCACGGAGCGTAAGACGGGTACTGCGGGATGGTACAATACGTCGGCGTTCCAAGCACAAGCAGAGGAACAAGGCGTATACGCTAAAACTCTTAATGGTGATGCTTTTTCTGACGAGTTAAAGCAGCAAGTTATTGAGTCAATAAAGCAGGATATGGGCAGTGTTGATCTTGTAGTCTATAGTTTAGCCTCGCCTCGCCGTACAGACCCTCGCACGGGCGAAACATTTAAGTCTACATTGAAGCCTGTAGGACAGGCTTACACCACAAAGACCTACGATACCGATAAGGACAAGGTCCATGAAATTTCTTTAGAGCCTGCTAACGAAGATGAGATAGCTCATACCGTTAAAGTCATGGGTGGTGAGGATTGGGAGTGGTGGTTAAGTGCGTTGGGTGAAGCCGGCGTGCTGGCGGAAGATTGCAAAACCACAGCCTACACTTACATTGGCAAAGAATTGACGTGGCCAATTTATGGTCAGGCGACTATTGGTAAAGCCAAAGAGGATCTTGACCGCGCAGCAACAGCTATTATGGCTGAGCACAAAGACCTCAATGTTACGGCTTATGTGTCGTCGTTGAAAGCCTTGGTGACTCAAGCATCATCTGCTATTCCCGTCATGCCATTGTACATTTCATTGATTTATAAGGTGATGAAAGAAGAGGGTACCCATGAAGGGTGTATTGAACAAATTTATGGCTTGTTCACTGAAAAGCTTCTAGCAGCATCACCGGAGACGGATGAGATGAACCGTTTGCGTATGGACGGTAAGGAGACCAACGACGCGACCCAAGCTAAAATAAAAGCACTGTGGGATCAAGTGACTCAAGATAACTTTCATCAACTCAGCGATTATGCCGGTTATCACAGCGAGTTTTTGAATCTATTTGGCTTTGACTTTGACGGGGTAAATTACGATAGCGATATTGACCCCGTCACGCAATGGTAATTAATAATTCAGTAAAAGCTGCTTAGGCAGCTTTTTTTATGCCTAAAAATCAGTCACAAGGTTAATTTCCCCTACAACTTTTGTATTAGCATATCGTGAAACCCCTAGATTTTGTATGGTCTTTTATGGTAGCATTCGCCCGCAAAATTAGGTGAGTTCCATGCTTGGACATTTAGTCATATTTCGACTTGCAAAAAACAATAAGTATATGGCAAGAATAGCAGTAAACAGGTCACCACTGAGGCTTTACAAATAGAGCGTAGTGGTGACATGTTTTTTTAATTTTTAATTTTTAATATAGTGCGATTGCTTATGATAAAACTTAGTAAAGGGTTAGATCTACCGATCACGGGTGCACCAGTACAGCAGATTGAAGATTCAGCTGCCGTTACACGTGTTGCAGTGCTTGGTGAAGAGTATATTGGCATGCGGCCGACCATGATGGTTACCGTGGGTGATGTTGTGAAAAAAGGTCAGGACTTGTTTGAAGACAAGAAAAACCCTGGTGTTATGTTCACTGCGCCTATTGCTGGTAAAGTTGTTGAAGTTAACCGTGGCGCGAAGCGTGTGCTTCAGTCAGTGGTTATAGAACAAGACGGTGAAGATGAGGAAGTGTTCACAGCCTATGAGGTTGATGCACTTGCAAGCATACCTCGTGATGATGTTGAGGCACAGCTGGTAGCATCTGGCTTGTGGACTGGTCTTCGCACTCGTCCATACAGCAAAGTACCAGCTCTTGGTAGTCAACCGGCTTCAATCTTTGTTAGCGTCATGGACACGAATCCATTGGCCGCTGACCCTGAAGTCATCATTGCTGAACAGGCTGATGCTTTTAACCAAGGTTTAACAGTTCTAACTCGCTTAACTGAAGGTTCAGTGCATGTTGTAAAGTCTGCTAAAGGCGACTTTTCTACCGCAGTATCTGGCACTCAAATGCATGACTTTGACGGCCCTCACCCAGCTGGTCTAGTAGGTACACATATCCACTTTATCGATGCCGCTGGCGCAAGTAAGCAAGTATGGCACATGGGTTATCAAGACGTAATTGCTGTTGGTCAGTTATTTACGACAGGTAAGCTTGATTCATCTCGGGTTGTTGCATTGGCCGGCCCAGCGGTAAATAAACCACGTTTATTTCGTACCATATTAGGTGCAAGCATTGAGCAACTGACTGCAGGCGAGCTTGCGGAAGGTGTTGAATTACGCGCAATTTCTGGCTCGGTATTTAGCGGTACTCAAGCCGCTGGCCCACACGCTTACCTTGGCCGTTACCACAATCAAGTGTCGGTATTGTCAGAAGGTAGAGAAAAGAAATTCTTGGGTTGGATAACGCCAGGAAGCGACAAACATTCTGTGACTCGCGCTTATTTGGGCCATCTTAGTCCGAAGCGTCTATTTAACATGACAACAACCACAAACGGTTCTGACCGTTCAATGGTCCCAATTGGCAATTACGAACGTATTATGCCACTGGATGTATTGCCCACATTGTTGTTACGAGATCTTATTTCCGGCGACACAGATGGCGCACAAACCCTCGGGTGTCTTGAACTAGACGAAGAAGATTTGGCGTTGTGTTCATACGTGTGTCCTGGTAAGTATGATTTTGGCCCAATCTTACGAGATTGTTTAACTACCATTGAGAAGGAAGGTTAATCATGGGACTTAAAGCTTATTTAGAAGAGATAGAACCGCATTTTGAACCTGGCGGAAAGCACGAAAAATGGTATGCACTGTATGAAGCAGTAGCGACAGTTTTCTATACCCCAGGTATGGTAAATAAAGCGGGTAGCCACGTGCGTGATAGTATTGATCTTAAACGTATCATGATCACGGTATGGATGATGACTTTCCCTGCAATGTTTGTAGGTATGTACAATATTGGTTTACAAGCTCAAGATGCGATTACCGCAGGTGCAGGTACACTGCCGTCTGCGTGGCAAGCGGCTATATTTTCTGCTTTTGGCGGTGATATAACTCAGGCTGGTATCCTTGGTTTAATTGCCTACGGTGCTTGTTTCTTCCTACCCATCTATGCGGTTACGTTCGTGGTTGGTGGTTTCTGGGAGGTGTTATTTGCATCCGTACGTAAACACGAAGTGAACGAAGGCTTCTTTGTTACTTCTGTATTGTTTGCCTTGACGTTACCGGCAACTATTCCTTTATGGCAAGTTGCTCTAGGTATCACCTTTGGTGTGGTCATCGCAAAAGAAATTTTTGGCGGTACAGGCCGCAACTTCCTTAACCCAGCATTGTCTGGTCGCGCGTTCTTGTACTTTGCATATCCAGCACAAATTTCTGGCGATGCAATTTGGACCGCAGCAGATGGTTACTCTGGCGCAACTATGCTTAGCCAAGCGGCGAGTGGCACCTTAGATTATTCTTTCAACGCACAATGGTGGGATGCATTCTACGGTTTTGTACAAGGTTCTGCGGGTGAAGTTTCAACCCTAGCTATCGCCATTGGCGGTTTAGCTCTTATCTACTTCCGTATTGCCTCATGGCGTATAGTGTCGGGTGTGTTTGTGGGGATGGTGCTATTCACTTTACTGCTAAACACGGTAGGTAGTAATACAAACACCATGTTTGCTATGCCTTGGTACTGGCATTTAGTTACCGGTGGCTTTGCCTTTGGTATGTTTTTTATGGCTACAGATCCTGTGTCAGCATCATTTACCAACAAGGGTAAATGGTTGTACGGTGCCATGATTGGTATGATGTGTGTACTTGTACGTGTACTCAACCCTGCCTTTCCAGAAGGTATGATGTTAGCCATTTTATTCGCTAACTTATGGGCACCATTATTTGATTATTTTGTTGCACAACAAAACATAAAGCGGAGGGTTGCTCGTGTCGGCTAATAAAGAAACTTTTGGAAAAACCGTTGGCGTTGTTATAGCGGTATGTCTGGCATGTTCTATTGTTGTATCTAGCGCAGCCGTTGGCTTGCGCTCACAGCAACAGGTCAATGAATTGCTAGATAAGCAAACTAACATTCTCGATGCGGCTGGCTTACTTCAGCAAGCGAATGGCGATATTGCGAACACTTTCAATGAATTCGTTGACGAAAAATACGTTGATTTAGCAACAGGCGACTTTGTCGATATGGCTGAAGGCTACGATATGTACAAAGCTGTTCGTGATGACAGCTTAAGCAGTGCTGTTGAAAATACCGCTGGATTCTCTCGCCGTGCTGACGTAGCGAGCGTTTACGTTATTAAAGACGAACAGGGCGATGTGGTACGTTACGTATTACCCGTACATGGCAATGGCCTTTGGGACGTAATGAAAGGCTTCCTTGCGGTTGATAAAGATGGCACTACGGCTCGCGGGCTTGTGTACTATCAACACAAAGAAACGCCAGGACTGGGTGGTGAAGTACAAAACCCAGCTTGGAAAGCCAAGTGGGATGGTAAACAACTGTTCCGTGACGGTGAAATTGCTATTCAAGTTAAGAAAAATGTTGCCAGTGGCGACCCATATGGTGTTGATGCATTGTCTGGTGCTACATTGACCAGTAACGGTGTACAAAATACCTTGAATTTCTGGTTAGGTGCGAAGGGCTTTGGTCCTTTCTTAACGTCGATGAAGACAGGAGCTTAGGTTATGGCTGATGTGAAAGAAACCAAAAAAGTCCTGTTTGGACCCATCTTAGAAAGTAATCCTATTGCCCTACAAGTACTTGGTATTTGTTCAGCGTTGGCTATTACTACCAAATTAGAAACCGCCCTAGTAATGTCACTGGCATTAACGATGGTAACGGCGTTTTCTAACTTATTTATCTCTATGCTGCGTAACTACATTCCGTCTAGTGTGCGTATTATTATTCAAATGACGATTATTGCGTCTTTGGTAATTGTAGTTGACCAACTGTTGAAAGCTTTTTCTTATGCGGTGGCAAAAGAATTGTCGGTATTTGTCAGTTTGATCATTACTAACTGCATTGTTATGGGACGTGCTGAAGCCTACGCCATGAAAAACCCGCCAATGATGAGCTTTATGGACGGTATTGGTAACGGTTTAGGTTATTCGTTTATCCTTATTGCTATTGGTACGGTAAAAGAACTCGCAGGTTTTGGTACCATTTTGGGCTTTGAAATATTGCCACTTATCCAAAACGGTGGATGGTATCAGGGCAACGGTTTATTGATTTTGCCGTTCAGTTCTTTCTTCTTAATTGGCGGAATGATCTGGTTAATTAGAACCATACGTCCAGAGCAAGTTGAGCCTAAGGAGTAATTGAGCATGGAACATTATTTAAGTATTTTTATTCGTACAGTATTTGTTGAAAACATGGCGTTGTCTTTGTTTTTAGGTATGTGTACATTTTTGGCAGTATCGAAGAAAGTTAAGACAGCGATGGGCTTGGGTGTTGCGGTTATTGTGGTACTTGGTATTGCGGTACCGGTAAACACATTATTATACAGCAGCATTTTGGCGCCAGGCGCATTGGCTTGGGCTGGATTCCCTGATGTTGATTTGAGCTTTTTGAGCTTTTTAACCTTCATTGGCGTAATAGCTGCGTTAGTCCAAATTCTGGAAATGGCACTAGATAAATTCATGCCTGCTCTGTATAACGCATTGGGTATATTCTTACCTTTGATTACGGTGAACTGCGCTATTTTTGGTGGTGTTGCATTCGCGGTACAAAAAGAATATGACTTCGTAGAAAGCGTTGTTTACGGTGTTGGTAGTGGTGTTGGTTGGGCGTTAGCCATTACCCTTCTAGCTGCTGTCCGAGAGAAATTAAAATACGCTGACATGCCTGAAGGTATGCGCGGTTTAGGGTCTGTCTTTATGACAGCTGGTTTGATGGCATTAGGATTCCAGTCTTTCACTGGCATCTCGCTATAGCCCTACAGGAGTTAAATTATAATGAATCAGATTGAGATTTACCTTGGCGTTGGGATGTTCATTGCTATTGTATTAGCATTGGTATTCATCATTTTATTCGCTAAATCCAAGTTAGTACCGTCAGGCGTAGTAACCATCTCTATTAATGGTGATCCTGATAAAGCGATAACTGCTCAACCCGGCGACAAACTGTTAGGTGCACTTGCTAACGCTGGTATCTTTGTATCATCAGCCTGTGGTGGCGGTGGTTCATGTGGACAGTGTCGTGTTGACATCAAAGAAGGTGGTGGTGAGATACTACCAACTGAACTTGATCACATTTCTAAAAGAGAAGCTAAAGACGGATGTCGTCTATCGTGTCAGGTGGCTATTAAGCAAGACATGGACATTGAACTAGAAGATGAAATCTTTGGTATTAAAAAGTGGGATTGTGAAGTTATCTCTAATGATAATAAAGCAACCTTCATCAAAGAACTTAAACTGGGCATTCCAGCAGGCGAAAGCGTTCCGTTCCGCGCCGGTGGTTATATTCAGATTGAAGCGCCTGCCCACCACGTAAAATACAGTGATTTTGACATCCCTGATGAGTATCGAGGTGACTGGAAGCACTTTGGTTTCTTTGATATTGAATCAAAAGTAGATGAAGAGACTATCCGTGCTTACTCCATGGCAAACTACCCGGAAGAGCAAGGGATTATTATGCTGAACGTGCGTATCGCTACGCCGCCACCAAATAATTTAACGCTGCCTGCGGGTAAAATGTCGTCGTTTATCTGGAGTCTTAAAGAAGGTGACACAGTAACCATATCTGGTCCGTTTGGTGAGTTCTTTGCTAAAGAAACCGAAGCTGAAATGGTATTTGTTGGTGGTGGTGCTGGTATGGCGCCCATGCGTTCACACATCTTTGACCAACTGCGCCGTGTAAACACAGAGCGTAAGATTTCATTCTGGTATGGTGCGCGTTCGTTACGTGAAATGTTCTACGTTGAAGACTTTGATATGTTACAAAGCGAAAATGACAATTTCCAATGGCATGTCGCATTGTCTGATCCTCAGCCTGAAGATAACTGGGAAGGCCATACTGGCTTTATCCATCAAGTATTGTTGCAAAACTACTTGAAAGACCACCCAGCACCAGAAGACTGTGAATTCTATATGTGTGGTCCACCAATGATGAATGCAGCGGTTATTACCATGCTGAAGGATCTTGGTGTTGAAGATGAAAACATCTTGCTAGATGACTTTGGTGGCTAGTAGGTCTCAGTATTACTGATATGTTTGAGGGGGCCATTGGCCCCCTTGTTGTTAGGAGAGTTATGCGTAATTTATTATTCTTGATTGGCCTATTCGGTTTACTGGGGTGTGGGACATCTAAACCACCTATGGTAGTACTAACGGGTGAAACCATGGGAACCACTTACATGGTTAAATACTGGCAATCTGAAGACGAGATTGACGCGCAAAAACTACAAACCTCGATCGATGATGATCTGCTTGAAGTCAATCAACAGATGTCAACATACATCAGTGATTCTGAACTGATGCAACTCAACCGGTGGCCAGAAAACACACCGTTTGAAGGCTCTGCTGCACTGCTCTATGTATTGAGGGAATCAAAACGTTTAGGGAATCTAAGTGACGGTATGCTAGATGTCACTGTTGGGCCATTGGTTAACATATGGGGTTTTGGCCCAAACGGTGTACCTAATCGCGTGCCATCCCCATTGCAATTGGCTGAGGCTCAAGCAAAGGTTGGTTTATCACATTTAAACCTGGATAATACTTCAGTTACTAAAACCAATGCCGATATGTACATAGATTTATCAACTATCGCAAAGGGCTACGGTGTTGATGTTGTTGCCGAGCGCATAGAATCAGCGGGCATTAATAATTATCTAGTCGAAATAGGCGGTGAGTTACGTTTGTCAGGTGTAAAGGCTGATGATAGTCATTGGCGTGTTGCCATAGAGAAGCCGTCGGCATTAGGGCGCGCGAGCCAACAAGAAATATCAGTTGGCGATAATGCGGTAGCGACGTCTGGTGATTACAGACAGTTCTTTGAGCAAGACGGTAAACGCTACTCTCACCTCATTGATCCAATAACTGGCATGCCAATAAGTCATTTTGCAGCGTCAGTAACGGTTGTCCATCCTTCTGCTATGACTGCGGATGGTTTAGCCACGGCTTTCATGATAATGGGCCCTGAACGTGCTAAAATTATGGCTCAGGAGTATGACATAGCGTTGTTTATGCTTGTTAAAAAACACGACGGTTATAGTGTGTATACTAGCGCCGAATTTCAACCTTTTTTAATCAATTAGGATAAGCGATATGGTTACATTTGTTTTCGCGTTTATTTTCTTTCTTGTCATGGTGTCAGCGATGAGCGTTGGTTACTTTGTGCAAAAGAAAAGTATTGCAGGTAGTTGTGGTGGACTTGGCGCGATTGGTATTGAGAAAGCCTGTGACTGTCCTGAGCCCTGTGACCGCCGCAAGGCTCGTGAAGCACGGGAGTCAGCCCGGCAAGAAAAAATTGCAAGCTGGCAAGATAATAAGATACTTTAATCTTTCCAGACATTGTTTTTTTACGTAATATTATAAAATCAAAGGGAATTATCAATAAGCCTCAATGAATGGCGGCGTAACTAATCATTATTGAGGTTTTAATGTTGTCACATCGTTCTATCGCATTCCGTTTGATCTTTGGATCTTTGTTTACTGTCGCCATGGTGTTGTTTGCCTATGGCTACATTCAAGTTCAAGAAACCAAGACTCGGACAGAGCATCAAGTCATTACTCAAGTATCACAACTCACTACTGCCAATGCAAATATCATCACCGGTTTCTTTGAATCCAAAGCGCAAGTGGTACACGCGCTATTTAAGGCACCTTGGGTGTTAGATTGGTTTGATAATTACGATGACAGAGGCAGTGACCTGTCTAATGATGAAGGTTATGATCAAGTAAAAAGTTATTTTGAAAAATTGAGTAATAGCGATTCGGCGGTAAAAAGCGTCTTCTTTGGTTCTGCTAATACGTTTGAATACTTTGATTTAGAAGGTCGTTATAACGATCTAAATTATTTTACCAATCGTCGACCTTGGTGGCAGGAAGTACAGGACAAGGGCAGGTTATATGTGTCCAACCCTGCGGTAGATGCCAACGACAAGTCGATTTCTGCCACGGTCAAAGGGGTAGTTAATCACAATGGCAAGTTTGTCGGTGTCGGCGGCATGGACATTCTTATCACTACCATTGGCGACGAGTTATTATCTAAAATTAAATATCAAGGTGCAGGTCATGCGTTTCTGGTAACTGACGATAATTCTCTAGTCCATTTCCCAGATTTTTCATCGTCTTTTCCGCCAGGAAGTCAATTGGCAACGGTGGATAATAAATTTTCTGATACCGACGGTTTTGGTGCATTAAGTCAATCACTTGTAGTAAACCAAGAGGGAGATCAGCTCGTCAGATATCAGGGCCAAGACTATCGTGTGGTGTTTTCCGATGTCGCTAGTGAATACCCTTATATGGCGTGGAAATTAGGTTTCATGGTACCAACCTCATTAATGCAACAGCCGGTAGATGACGCCGTGTTTGATAGTATATCGTACCTATTATTGGTGTTGCTCTGTGTCGGAGCGGCGATCTATTTTATTTGTGATAATACTATTCGTCCGTTAAAACAAGTGCTTAGGGCATTAACGGATATATCCCGTGGAAACGGAGATTTGACCCAGCGTATCGATATTGTGCGCCAAGATGAAATTGGTCAACTGGCTAATGAGTTTAATTTGTTTGTTGGAAAAATAACAGATTTAGTCAGGCAGAATCAAGCGGTCAGCCAAGACGTTGCTGATTCAACATTGTCGCTATCCCAGCTAAGCGCGTCGAACAATGATCTTCTGCGTAAGGAAAAAGAAGAGGTAGAAGTATTTGCCAGTGCGACCCGTGAAATGGCTGAGACAAGCTTGAATGTGTCTCAAAATACTGAACAGGCGATGACGGCATCGGATAATGTTAAGCAGACCGTTGATCAGGGAGGCGAGGTAGTCACTGCTGCCGTTGCTGACATTCATCAGTTGGCTGAGCATATTGAGCACTCAGTAACAGTGGTTAATGAACTGGCTCAGGAGAGCAACAAAATTGATCAAGTATTAGATGTTATTACTGGTATAACTGAACAAATCAACTTACTTGCACTAAATGCTGCAATAGAGGCCGCAAGAGCTGGTGAACAGGGCAGAGGGTTTGCCGTTGTTGCAGACGAAGTAAGAACTCTAGCTAGCCGCACGAGTGAGTCAACGGGCAGTATCAAGGGGATTATATCTCAATTACAGACGACAGCAGACAAGGCCAAAGGGTCAATGACGTCAAGTAGTAAGCAGGTTAATGTAAGTGTTGGTCAGGTGGCTAAGATTGAGGGTGTTCTTGAAACCACTACTCACGCAATTAATGATATACAACAGCAAGTCCACAACATAGTTGCTGCTAACACGCAACAAGCACAGATTGCCTCAGATCTGGCACATAACGTGGAAAAGGTCAGTGATCTTGCAGATAAAATGGTTGATGAAGGCAGTGCGGTAGATAATCAAATTAGCTACTTAAATAATTTGTCGGAGCAGTTAACCCAGAGTATTTCGCGCTTTAAGTTGTAATTGTAATGGCCCTCGTTGCAAATTGCTGAATAATTATGCGATACTGTTTTTTTGTACAGTCTTTGTGGGGCGTGGTTGAAAAAGTTTATTCATGTAGACATGGATGCATTTTATGTCTCGGTGGAGTTACTCAATAAACCTGAATTGATTGAGATGCCTGTTGCGGTCGGTGGTAATTCAGACCGCAGAGGCGTTATATCAACTTGTAACTATATTGCCCGTCAATATGGCGTACGCTCTGCCATGGCAACTCAAATTGCCCTCTCCAAATGCCCTTCACTGGTTGTACTGCCGGGGAATATGGCTTTATATAAGCAATATAGTCAGTTAATTCGTGAGGTTTTTCAGCGTTACACATTACAGATTGAGCCACTATCTCTGGATGAAGCCTATCTAGATGTGTCAGAGGTTACCCTTTTTGAGGGCTCAGCCACGCGGATTGCAGCGGCAATCAGAGAGGATATATTCAATGGGACGGGGCTTACGGCATCAGCCGGCATTGCACCGTTAAAATACCTTGCTAAAGTCGCGTCTGATGTTAACAAACCCAATGGTCAATGTGTTATTCCACCAAGTCAGGTACAAAGTTTCATTGACCTTATGCCCCTAGAGCGTATTCCTGGTGTAGGCAAAGTGACCCTGGCTAAATTACATCAAGAAAACCTCCACGTAGGTCTTGATGTACGTCAACGAGGCGCTGAGCAGATGAGTCAACGCTTTGGTCAATTGGGGGATATGTTATGGCGTCGTTGTAATGGCATTGATGAGCGTGAAGTTGTTACCTCTAGAGTCCGTAAGTCCATTGGGGTTGAACGCACCTTCCCACAAGATTTACGTGATACCGAGCAATTAAATCAACTTCTGTTAACTAAATTGTTACCAGAGCTTCAGCACCGAATTGATGCTGCAGGGGCGACAAACAAGATCAGTAAGGTGTCGGTGAAAATCAAGTTTGCCGATTTTCATCAAATCACCCGTGAAACTGGCTGTAATGAACTAGACACAAGGTGCTTACTGGCATTGTTACTAACCGCGTTGTCCCATCGCGCTAATACACCTGTGCGACTAATGGGGTTGAGTGTAGGATTAGCTGAACAACAGAATCCACAACTGACGTTAACACTATAGTTTTATGGTCGGTCTTACATACTATGCTTGAGTATCAGCCGTTGTTGGTGATTCATCGAGTAGTTTAGCTCTTTCCGCTTTACTGATATATTTGGGCTTATTACTAGGGTTGCGCTTGGCATTGGCTTTTTTTACTCTAGCCTTAAGTATATTGTTGCCCTTTTTACGACGATTCATTGATTTATTTCCAATACCATATCAGTAGATAGAATAGCACTGTTTGCATTCTAACGACATCGACGAGTGTGATGTTTTGCTTCATTACCACACGATTCATTGACGGTTGTGAGTGACGTTTTGCTAAATTCACTTACCATCAGTCGTCAGAGTTTGAACTATGGCCACAGTGTTGGATTCATTATTCGTGATATTTTCTGATCACAGCGACCTTGCCTTCTTCCAGTTCCAACACCTCCATCATGATATTGGTGTACTCAATGGTTTTTCCGCTCTCTGGGTGAATGCCTTTGGCGTACTGTTTGTAGCGAATCGCGACAGCCGAATCATTAAAAGTAAATACGTGAAGTAATTCGGATTCATATTTGTCGTGGGCGCCTAGATAAAAGGTCATGCCTTTTCTCATTGAGGCTTTACCATCTGCTAGTCTGCTGTCGTCAGTCACCCAGGGTAAATGGGAGTGTCCCACATCATCGTGCAACAACGCGAGATAAGCCTCAAGCACTTTAGCGTCAGCATTTGGTGCCTGCGTAGCGGTCATTATTGTGAAATATTGCTGTGCAAAATTGTCTAAAGAATTTTGCTTGGCCTGTATAGCTGGGGTAATCAAGATAATGGTGGCTAAAAATAACCCAATGATCTTTTTCATTGGATGTGACTCCTTATTAATTGTTAACTAGCTTCAGGCTATCAGTGACTCGGTTGGGCATAGCAAATACATCATCAGGTTTCTTAAACATATTCGCTATGCCAAGGGACGACACGTTATTGTCAGCGTAACCTGAATATCCACTCATGACATGGAACTGGCAGTTTAAGTTATGTCTTATCTGCTTCATTTGTGCAATCATTTTCACGCCATCGCTATCGGGTAAGCAGATATCACTGAGCACCACATCAATCCTATGGGTGTCAAATAACGCCAAGCCATGAGTAGCGTCGTTGGCGGACAATACGTTGAAATTTGCGCGGGTAAATAACTCGCAAACTAATTCACAAAGTCTTATTTCATCTTCAACAATTAAAATTGTGGGTTTTACAGTCACTGTTTATGCCTTGTGTTTATTCAATTAGTTCAATGGGTAAGCTAAGGGTAAACTTGGTATTGGGGTACCGTTGTGCCAATAGTATTTCGCCTCCGTGTTGTTGCGCTATGCTACTGGCAATACATAAACCAAGCCCGGTTCCAGCAGAGTTTTTGGTTGAAAAAAATGGTTCAAATAGTTGCTTGTCTAGGTCAACGGGTAGATTGCCACCTGAATCAGTTACGGACAGGGCAAGTGCATCCTCGTGCCTCTCAACATCTATTCGTATCCACTTTTTATCCACATTTTTGATCGCGTCAGCACTATTACTCAACAAATTGAGCAATAATTGCGACAATGAGACGGGTAAGCAGCGGATAGTTAAGTCTTGGTCCACGTTGTTATTAACGGTTATGTTTGTTGATGAGAGGGTCTTATTCGCTATGGATAGACACTGCTCCACAAGTTGTGACAAATTATAAGGCTTTAATTCACAGTTATTTTCATGCTTTGATATGGCCAATAAATTACTTACGATAGCGCTCATACGTTCTGTTGTCGTCGCAATCTCTGCACATAAGGGATCTACTTTTGGTGACTGAGCGGTATCTCTAATTTGGCGATTGAGTAACGACAGGATAGTCAAAGGATTGTTTATTTCATGGGCAATACCCGCAGATAATTGGCCAAGTGTTGCCATTTTGGTTTGTTGCAGTAATGCATCCTCTCTGTCTTGGATAGTCTGCTTTTGTGATTGTACCATGGCGAGTGTCTTTTCTAGAGTGTGGTTCTTACGGCGTAACTCAAGGTGCGTGACAACCTGTTTAGCCAGTATACCCAGTGTGTTACGTTGGCGGTCCGTCAACTTGTTTGGTTTGTTGTCAATAACACATAAGGTCCCTAGCCTGTGCCCACTGGCTGTTGTTAAAGGAAAGCCTGCATAAAAAATAACCTTTGGAAACCCAGTGGTAAGGGGATTGTCACTGAATCTAGGATCTACTGTTGCATCCTCTACTTCAAAAATTTCTGAGTGATGAATGGCATGACCACAGAATGAAATGTCTCTTGGCGTTTCCCTAGCATCGAGCCCATGGTGAGATTTAAACCATTGTCTCTCGCTATCAATAAGACTGACAAGGGCAATGGGGGTTTGACAAATATCCGCCGCCAAATAGGTGATATCGTCGTAGTCCTTTTCTTCAGGGGTATCTAGAATGTTGCACGCTGTTAATGCACTGATACGGGACGCGTCATCAGCGGGTATTTCTGCTACTTTCATATCGATATCCTTATCGAACATTTTTACACCAAGTTCTGAATCTTATATTATAAGTTGTCATTACCAAAGAAAAATTTTGTTGTTCCTTATATTCGGAAGGTAGTGACATAGCGTCAAAATTGCCAATGGTTTATGAATTACATACCCAACGTTATGTATAAAATCAAATACGCAGGGTGGACTATGGGTTTCAACTAATCTGTAGCCCCTTGGCTTACCAGGAAATCGGCGTTACGCTTGGTTAATTATTAAGTAATTGACGGTCATCACTTGATTTACCCTATCGACTCTCATAATCTTAGGCAGCACGCGCAACCACCACAAGAGAGACGTCATGGGACATATTATTCATTGGGGAAGTATTCTGGCCATACTTTGCTTGTTCAGTGGCTGTCAAGCGCCTGTGTCTATCAAGCCAGTCAGTCAAATACCTGAGGTACCAGCCAACAGGTACAGACCATTAAAATCACAGCAACCCGTCTATCCGTCTGCGGCACTGGCTGTTTGTCAGACCGGTTGGGTGCATGTGGCGTTTAAGATTGATAAGCAAGGCAAGGTATTAAATCCTATGGTAGTCAATGCCAGTCCCAAAGGTATTTTTGAGCAATCAGTACTTGAATCCTTGCAAGCTTGGCAGTTCAAATCGGTGCGTTTTCCTCGCACTAAAGCCCACCATGAGGTGATTGAATTCTCTCCAGATGGTGATTGTAAATAATGCAGAATAGTCAGCTAGCAAAAGGTCGATATCGCCACTATAAAGGCAATGAGTATCGAGTGGTTGATGTCGCTCGTCATTCTGAAACAGAACAGTTGCTCGTGGTCTACTATCCTTTGTATGGCGACCAGTCGTGTTGGGTGAGACCATTGGAAATGTTCTGTGAATCAGTGGAGGTAAATGGTAAAACAGTCCCTCGCTTTGAATGGGTCAGCGCAGATTAATTCATTACTGTAAAATAACCAACTTTCTAGAAAAGCTAGAAATTGATTAACCCCATTTGTCTTTTATCTGCGCCAGATGATAGAAACCCCATAACCCTAACCGTTTAAACTGTGCAAAAGGTATTTTTGCCAATGGTGAGGTCAGGTGTGGGATATCTTTACAGGACTGTCCTGCTACGGCTTGAGCTAAGCGTTTACCTGCCTGTGTAGTAAAGGAAACTCCAGAGCCACAATAGCCCATGGCATAATGCACGGGCGCACCGTCTGGCGTGGAGTAAATGCGCGGGTAGTCGTCTACAGAGACGCTGATCCAGCCACTCCAAAAATGATCAATGTTAATACCCTTTAGCGAGGGTAGTGTCTGATACAAGCCCTGTATTAACTGTTGTTGATAGAAATGATTATTAGCTTTCGCACCGGTAATTGCTCCGCGTCCGCCAAACAGGATTCGGTTGTCTGGTAACAGGCGATAATAATATTTTAGTTCACGGGTATCCATTGCCATCAAGCCCGCTGCAAATCCACCATCAGTCAGCTGCTGAGCAGATAATGGCGCTGTCACCAAGATACTTGAAAGTACAGGGAAATGCCTGCGGTCAATGGCTGTGTGTAATTGGTTAACAGAATAGCCGTTTGTTGCCAACACTAATTGCTTGGCTTTGATTTGACCGCCACTGGTTTGCAGGTAATGATAGCCGTTACACTCACTAATGTTCTGTACCGTGGTTTGTTGAAATCGCTGAACATCATTATTGGCGCAAAGTTGGGCGTAGCCATGGGCAAGCTTTAATGGATTCAATGCACTGCAATAAGGCACGAACTGTGCGCCAAATTTCAATTCTGTATGCAAAAATTGTGACTGCACTTGGCGGTCATCCAACCAATAACTTTCGTCATTAAACTGTTCATTTACGTAGCTTAACTGCGCCATTAAGCTTTCCTTTGCTTGCTGATTGTGCGCAAGTTTTAGGTAGCCACCAGATGTTCTGTCACAGGCAATATTGCCCTCAGTAATTAAGGCCTCAACGTTACTGATCCCAGCACGATATTCCCTGTACACCCGTTGGGCGGTATCTCTACCAAACCGTTGTTCAACTTGTGCTAGGGATAAACGGCCTGTGCCATTAAGGACAAAACCGGCATTTCTACCACTGCAGCCCCAGCCCGTTGGCCCTGCATCAATCACCGTGGCTTGAATGTTATAGTGCTGGCTAAGGTAATAAGCACAACTCAGGCCGGTGTATCCTGCGCCAACGATAACGACATCAGTATCCAGGTCATTTTGAAGTATTGGTGCGGTATCAATATTACTGTTATTTTGACTCCAATAAGATGCTGTTAATTGAGGTTGAGGGAGGAGTTGCTTGTCTACGACGGGGTCAAACATTAGAAAGCCACCATCATTTCAAGGGCTACACAGTCACAGCCGACATCGCATAAGTTACATACGTAACCGTCTTCTATACAGTTGATATTCCACTTACCAGGATGCTCAGCAATTAAGCGCCCACCACATTTACTGAAATATTTGAAGGCACTGTTTCCAGGACTTTGCGCCCATATGTGGGCTAGACCGGCTTTTCCGCCTTGTTGAACAACGCTATTTATGGAGTGTTTTAGCAGTGCAGAACCAATGCCAGCTCCGCGCAGTGAGGACTTGACCGTATTACACTTGAAATAGCAAACGGATTCAGCGGGTACCGGCCATTTTGGCACGCTGCAATAATCATCTAGTGACCATTGCTGGGCTGCAAAGGTCAGTCTGAAGCCAACTAATTGATTTTTATAAAGCGCCACCCAACTGGCGTTAATGCCATCTTTGATACCCATGGCATGATATTTTTTTAGTTGGGTTTCAGTTAAATAATTATCGCCGTGAACTAAATTACCCAGCGCAATAAGATCATCATAATGCGCTTTTGACAGTGGCGTGAAGCTAATTTCATTAGCATTAACTGAGGTGTTGTTGTTTGGCATGTTCATATTGACGCAACTTATAATCATTAAATGAAAAACTTTGACTGATATTATAAGGCATTTTTTTCAACAAGAAACATCAGTGTACTGATTAGTATGATGGTGATTATCCATGCAATGTGAAGTACTCGCAACCAATGTTGTAACAGTAACAGATGTTGAGGTGCCGGAGGGTAGGCAGTACCAACTTTAGGGAAGCGGTATTTATGGCCGTTATAGATACAGGGCCCGCCTAATTGGATTGCTAGGGTGTGAGCCATGAGCGCTAACAGTTGCCAACGAGCACAGCGGTTATTCTTACTGTAGCGCCAGTGTTTAGGTTGCATATTAATCACTAGCATTAGCAGTGAGGTGAGGTGAAAAGGTAACCATGACAAGACTTGCACAACATAACGTATCGGCGCACCAAAGTGCTTGTTGTTATAAAGTTTGGCGTTCCAACATTGATGCAGTTCGTAACTCATGCGGTAGAGAACCGTTGCCCACGCGCCGAAGATAATAAAACACAGTAAAGGCGTGACCCATAATAAGACAAATCGCAACACCATGGTCTCTGTAGCTGCCTTGACTATACCCATACTGGAAAGTGTGTCAGTTTCTCGTAATACGAAGGGGCCCAGGGTATGTTTTGCGAGTAATTTTTTATTTTTTGTGAGTTGCTGTTGTAGCCGCCCCAAGACTTTGAAACCTTGACTTGACTGAATACAAAAAAATACCAACAGGGCGTCAAAAAATAATGGAAATTGTGCCAAATCAACGGTAATAATCAGGCATATCAAGCTGGGTATCACGAGTATCAATGGTGCTAGGGTACCGGACAAGCGTTGCTGAAATATTGAACGGCCCGAATCAGGGTGTACTTTTTCAGCCATTTTAACAGCCACTAAGCGGAATAATGTCAAAGGGTGATATTTACTGGCAATAGTAAGCCAATGTGCCAATAGCACGACCACCAACACCACCAATAGCTTTTGGATACTTTGATATTCCAAAATAGCTGGGATGGCGGTGTCGAGAATCATTGTTGAGCCTATGGCTTAGTCAGTTGGTTTAACATTTCCATGACTAATTGCGCCGAGTGTTTGCCTGCCGTATCTAGGTATTTCTCAAAAGAAACACTAGAGCTCTTGCCGGCAATATCAGACAGAGAACGCAATACTAGAAAAGGAACATTTAACAAATGGCACGCCTGGCCTATGGCTGCGCCTTCCATTTCAACCGCACTCATGTCCGGGAAATGTTGCTTCAGTGTCATTACGGTTTGGTCATCGCCAATAAACGCATCACCACTGCAAATCAAGCCTTGAATCGCGGTCAGCTTGGGCAGTGCCGTCATGGCCTTTTGTGCCGCATTGATCAATGTCTGGTCGGCTTGAAAAACGGCAGGAAAGCCACCGGCTACTTGACCAAGTGCATAGCCAAAATGGGTCAGGTCAACGTCGTGGTGCTGAACACCCGTACTAATCACAATATCACCGACAGAAAGCCTAGGGTCAAAACCACCAGCGGAGCCGGTGTTTACGACGTAATCTGGCTGGTAATGTTGAATAATTAGCGTGGTTGCGACAGATGCCGCGACTTTGCCTATTCCGCACTTCACCAACACCACATCAACACCTTGAATGGCGCCCGTATACACAGTGAGGTGGTGTAGGGTTTCTGTTTTTAGTGTATCAATATTGTCTTTGAGTAGGGCAACTTCTTGATCCATCGCCCCGAGGATAGCAACTTTCATAATAACCTTAATTGTAATTAGATAGTGACTAGTCTAATGGTTACCGGCAAAGTTGCAATGTATCGCCGTTGAATTTAATCAATAAGTCACCGAGTAGGCACGGATTGAAGTGCCTACATTTTACATCTAAGCCGCTATAGTGCCAGATAAACGGGTGGTATCGGGTATTGTGCCTTTCACTAGTGGTACCTTGGGTTGTTTATAATGTATGGGTGCAAGCTTGGCGGCAATACATTCACGTATTGAATGGGGCTGATAGCCAGAGCGTACTTTTATACGCAAATGAGGTATAGAGGCCGATTCTAAGGCGCCAGTGACAAACCAGTCTTTTTGGGCTTTATAACCCCCTTTGGTGTTTTTGTGTACCAAATCCACAGCAACCACCGGTGCTAAGCTTTCTTTATCACAAAGCACAAAATCCAGTTGTTTCCCAGAGGCTCGCTGAATAGCGGTCGCATTGGTTTTTTTGTCAGTACCCGTTTTTACACTAATAATATCTGATAAACGTACTCGACATATAATTTGGTATTTTTGTCCTACGGCGCTTTGCAGCAATTTCAAAAACTCTCGTTCTGCTTCAGTAAATAGGTTACTTTTTTTCTTGAATGGAAATGCTACTCCTGAATCATTCAATTTCAGCGCAGCAACAGTTACAATGATAAGTAGCATAGTTAATATAATGACGATTTCCATAATAGACCTCACATAGCGTCAGAAAGCTGACACGAAATCCAATCACTGGTGTTGAATAACGCTTGTTTCTGATGGGTTTGATAAATTCAAAGAATGTAAAGCAATTGCAATGCCAAGTTGATTGGAAATAGTGATTTAGTAAAACATGAGACATAGAAAGAAAGCAGCGATTCAGGAGTAAACATGAGTGTAGGTAACGTATTTCACAATATTCCAAGCACATTAACGAGCGAGCAATTAGAGGTATTATCTAAGGGGAAAGGGGTTACCATTGAACGCATTATTTCTAAAGGGCATACGTCACCGGACACTGGCTGGTATCAACAATCACAGCACGAATTTGTATTATTACTCCAAGGCACTGCACAACTAGCATTTGAAGACCACATAAAAGATTTAGAGAAAGGGGATTATTTGACAATACCGGCGGGGGAAAAACATAAAGTGAGCTTTACTTCAAGTGAGCCAGAGGCTATTTGGTTGACTGTGTACTATGACTAAAAGCTGTTACGCTCACGGTGCATAAGCCAGCGTCAGTCAAGCGTCCCTGCCCAGAGGAACATCCTTGTCTTGAAAAAAGATGCCGATAACTGCTGTTATCGGCACCAAACACAACAGAGGGAGTGTTGTAAACTGTTGTTAAACGTTAAGGTAATCTAAAATACCTTCCGCAGCATTCCTACCTTCAAAAATTGCAGTGACAACTAAATCAGAGCCTCTCACCATATCGCCACCAGAAAATATTTTAGGATTACTGGTTTGAAATGGATATTTACCTTGTGCAGGAGCTCTAACTCTGCCTTTCTCATCTAAAATCACCCCATAATTACCAAACCATGGCGCTGGACTAGGTTGGAAACCAAAGGCAATGATCACGGCATCCGCCTCTATAACATGCTCTGAGCCTTCCACAGGCTGTACCGAACGACGGCCATTTGCATCAGGTTTCGCCAGTGCTGTGCGTACTAACTTGACCCCCTTGGCATTGCCTTCGCTATCTACTGAGATATCTAACGGTTGTAGATTAAATTGAAAGTTGACACCTTCTTCACGGGCATTTTGTACTTCCCGTGCCGATCCTGGCATATTGGCTTCATCTCGTCGGTAAGCACAGGTCACGGATTCAGCGCCTTGTCTAATAGCAGTGCGCAAACAATCCATCGCGGTATCACCACCACCGAGAACCACCACGCGTTTGCCTTTTAAATCAATAAAGTCAAAGTCTTCACTGTCTTCCGCCATGATGTTTTGGGTATTAGCAATCAGATAGGGTAGGGCTTCAATAACGCCATTCGCGTTTTCATTAGTAAAGCCACCTTTCATATATTTGTAGGTACCCATACCCAAGAACACGGAATCGTATTCGTCTAACAAGGTTTGGAACTCTATGTCCTTGCCCACTTCTGTATTTAAAACGAATTCAACACCCATACCAACGAGTATCTCATGCCGACGAGCAACCACCTCTTTTTCCAATTTAAACGCGGGGATACCGTAGGTCAGTAAGCCACCAATCTGTGGGTACTTGTCGTAAACAACCGGGGTAACCCCGTTGCGCACTAAAATATCCGCACAGCCAAGCCCAGCAGGTCCCGCGCCAATAATGGCTACTCGCTTACCTGTGGGTATGACACCAGACATATCTGGCTTCCAACCCATAGCAAAGGCGGTATCTGTAATATATTTTTCAATACTGCCAATGGTTACCGCGCCAAATTCGTCATTCAGTGTACAAGCTCCCTCACACAATCTATCTTGGGGACATACACGACCACACATTTCTGGCAGACTGTTGGTTTTGTGGGATAACTCTGCGGCTTCAAATATTTTGCCTTCGTTGGCAAGCTTTAACCATTGCGGAATAAAATTATGTACTGGACATTTCCATTCACAATAAGGGTTGCCGCAATCCAAACAACGGTCCGCTTGACCCTCAGTTTGGCTAGTAGACAGTGGTTGGTAGATTTCTACAAATTCATTTTTACGGGCAGCGATACCTTTCTTGGCAGGATCAACTCGCTCAACATCCATAAATTGATATACATTTTGTGCCATTATTGCATTCCTTACTGCACCTGAACCCTGAGTTCAGAAGAAGACCGACTGATATGACCGAGTAAGCTTTTCACATCACTGGTTTTTGGTTTTATCAGCTTAAATTGTGATACGTAACGATCAAAATCGCTCAGTATGTCAAGGGCATACTCACTGCCGGTTAAACTGTGATGTTGGTTAACTAGACCGCGCAAGTGTTCAGTCAATATGTTTTTACCTTGCACACTATCCACGTCCACTAGCTCATTATTTACTCGCTGGTCTATGTCGTTGTTTGTGTCCAGAATATAGGCAAAACCACCGGTCATACCAGCACCAAAGTTTACGCCAGTTTCACCAAGTACCACGACGATACCGCCGGTCATGTATTCACAACCGTTGTCGCCAATACCTTCGACGACTGCGGTGGCTCCAGAGTTACGAACGGCAAAGCGTTCACCTGCTTTACCTGCAGCAAATAGTTTACCGCCAGTGGCGCCATACAAACAGGTATTGCCAGCAATACTGCTTTGATGGCTTTGGTAAGTGACCCCGGCTGGTGGTGCAATCACCAGTTGTCCGCCAGTCATGCCCTTGCCAACATAATCATTAGCATCACCAATCAAGTGCATATGTAAACCACCGGCATTCCATACGCCAAAACTCTGACCAACCGTACCGGTGAGGTTTACGGTGATTGGCGCATGGCTCATGCCTTGGTTGCCATGTTGCTTGGCAATCAAGCCTGACAGGGTAGCACCCACAGAGCGGTCAGTGTTCTGCACCGGGTAATGTAAGTTTCCACCGGTCTTATTACTCACCATGTCAATGGCATCATTAACTAGCATCTGATTTAACGTGCCTTTGTCTATAGGTTGATTTAAACCTTCAGAGCAAAATAGCTTGGTATGCTCAGCAGCTTCCGGCTTAGCCAGCAATGGAGAGAGATCAAGGCGGCTTTGCTTAGCTGTTTTGCCGTCAAGTACTGCTAATAGTTCTGTCCGTCCAACAATGTCTTCCAGCTTTTTAGCACCGAGCACAGCCAATATTTCTCTTACCTCACGGGCAATGAACTTAAAATAATTCATTACCATCTCTGGCAGACCGATATAATGGGTAGAACGAAGCTTTTCATCTTGGGTTGCAACACCGGTCGCACAGTTATTCAAGTGGCAAATACGCAGGTATTTACAGCCTAGTGCAACCATAGGGCCTGTACCAAAGCCAAAGCTTTCAGCACCCAGTATGGCTCCTTTAATTACGTCTAATCCTGTCTTTAAACCGCCATCTGTTTGCACTCTGACTTTATGACGCAAGCCATTTTCAACCAGTGCTTGTTGGGTTTCTGCTAGACCCAGTTCCCATGGACATCCGGCATATTTGACTGAGGTTAACGGGCTCGCACCGGTACCGCCATCGTAGCCAGAGATGGTGATTAAGTCAGCATAAGCTTTAGCTACGCCAGTGGCTATGGTTCCAACCCCTGGCTCTGACACGAGTTTGACGGAGACTAAGGCGTTGGGGTTAACCTGTTTGAGGTCAAAGATAAGTTGCGCCAAATCCTCGATAGAATAGATATCGTGGTGGGGCGGTGGTGATATCAGGGTAACACCTGGCACTGAGAATCTAAGATCGGCAATATAGGAATTCACTTTGTCACCGGGCAGTTGACCACCTTCACCGGGCTTTGCTCCCTGTGCCACCTTGATTTGAATGACATCCGCGTTCATTAAATAATGGGGGGTGACACCAAAGCGCCCCGACGCGACTTGTTTTATCTTTGAGTTTCTCTCAGTACCAAAGCGGGTGGGATCTTCGCCACCCTCACCAGAGTTTGACTGGCCGCCTAGACGGTTCATGGCAATGGCCAGAGCTTCGTGGGCTTCTGGACTCAAGGCACCCACTGACATAGCTGCGGTGTCAAAGCGAGTATATAAACTCTCTGCGTCTTCTACCTCATCAATACCAATACTCTGATTCTCTGATTTGAGCGTTAGTAGGTCACGTATATGGGTAACTGGACGTTCATTGACTAGGCTTGAAAAGCGCAGATAATCATCGTAGTTACCGGTACTCACTGCTTTTTGTAAGCTTGTGACAATGTCTGGATTGTACGCATGGTATTCGCCACCGTGTACATATTTTAGCAAGCCACCGTGGTCAATGGTTTTGCGTTTCAACCACGCAACACGATTCAAGTTGATTTGGTCTTGATGGAAGTCATCAAAATCAGCACCAGCAATTCGGCTAGTCACACCATTAAAGCACAGTTGCATCACATTGTTATTGACACCTACCGCCTCAAATAGTTTTGAACTGCGGTAACTGGCAATGGTAGAAATCCCCATTTTAGACATGATCTTAAACAGGCCTTTGTTAATCCCTTTACGGTAATTAATCAGTGCGTGTGTTGGCTCAATATTAATGTCGCCGCGTTGGCTTAAATTCTCTATGGTCTCATACGCTAAGAAGGGATATATTGCGGTGGCACCCAGCCCAAGCAGCACGGCAAAGTGATGGGGATCTCGGGCGGAGGCTGTTTCCACTATGATATTCGCATCGCATCGCAGTCCGTTAGCCACTAAATGACCATGTACCGCACCCACAGCCATTGCCGCTGGAATAGGTAACTTATTTTGCTTAATGTTGCGGTCAGATAATATAACAAAGGCAGCGCGTTTTTGTTTTACCACATACTCCGCTTCTTGGCAGACCCTTTGTAACGCTTGTTTTAAACCTTCATCTGTTTGGTAATTGAGATCAATCAGTTCAGAGTAATAATGCTCTGGATCAAACTCCCTTAGTTGTTTTAAGTCGGTGTACATGAGTACGGGGGACTCAAATAACACCCTGTCAGCGTAGCCCGATGTTTCACTGAATACATCTTTTTCACGGCCAATACAGGTAGCCAGTGACATGACATGATTTTCACGCAGCGGATCAATGGGGGGATTAGTCACTTGCGCAAACTGCTGTCTAAAATAATCATAAATGGTACGATTGTGACTAGAAAGAACCGCCATAGGTGTGTCGTCGCCCATAGAACCAACGGCTTCTTGTCCGTCGTTACCCAATACCCGAATGACTTGCTGAATTTCTTCGTAACTGTAATTAAACTGTTTGTAATAGATGTCCAATGTCTGTTGGTCAAATACAGGCTTGCCTACGGCACTGGTGTCACTGTCTTCAAACGGGATTAAGCGGCGTATATGTTTGTCTAGCCATGCCTTGTAAGGGTGGCGAGATTTCAATTCATTATCAATTTCATCAGAATGCCAAATCTTACCTGTGGAGGTGTCGACCGCTAGCATTTCACCTGGCCCAACGCGGCCTTTTTCCCGGACATCGTGATGATCGTAATCCCAGATGCCCACTTCTGATGCCAAGGTTATAAAGCCATCGTTAGTGATCACATAACGAGCAGGTCGCAAGCCATTTCTATCTAAATTACAGGCCACATGTCGACCATCGGTCATTACAATACCCGCGGGGCCGTCCCATGGCTCCATGTGCATTGAGTTATACTCATAAAAGCTTTTAAGATCAGCGTCCATGGTGTCGTTATTCTGATACGCAGGTGGCACGAGTAAGCGCATTGCTCGGAACAAATCCATGCCGCCAGCAAGAAACACTTCCAGCATATTGTCCAATGAAGATGAATCTGATCCCGTTTCATTTACAAACGGCGCGGCGTCTTTTAAATCTGGTAGCAGTGGTGTACGGTATTTACTGGCACGCGCTCTAGCCCAATCCCTATTACCTTTAATCGTATTGATTTCACCGTTATGGGCTAAAAATCTAAACGGCTGAGCAAGCGGCCACTTAGGCAGTGTGTTAGTAGAGAATCGTTGGTGAAATACACAAATGGCCGACTGTAGATCTGGGTTAGCAAGATCTAGATAAAAATTCGCCAAATCCTTTGGCATCACTAGCCCTTTGTAGATAGTGACCAGATTAGACAGACTAACAACGTAAAAATCTGAGTCTTGTATGGCTTTTTCAGTGCGGCGGCGAGCCATAAACAATCTGCGTTCAAGATCTTCTTGTCGCCAACCGCTGGGAGCATTTACAAAAACCTGCTCAATAACGGGCATACAAGAACGTCCAAGCTCGCCAAGCACTGACGGATTAGTGGGTACTTTACGCCAACCCACCACTGATAATGTTTCAGCGTTTAATTCTTGTTCTAATTGCTGACGGGCAGCGTCTGCTTTGATTGGATCATTACTGAGAAAAATCATGCCCACTGCATAATTTTTACCCAGTTGCCAGCCCATTGATTGCGCAACGGTCTGAAAAAATGAATCAGGTTTTTGTAGTAACAGGCCACAACCGTCACCTGTTTTTCCGTCAGCTGCAATACCACCTCGGTGTTGCATACGGTCAAGGCCTTGGATGGCTGTTTGAACTAATCTATGACTAGCTTTACCCTGCGTATGAGCAATCAAGCCGAAACCGCAATTATCTCGCGATTCGTTTGCGTTATATAAACCCATGGTTCCCTCACATTGTATTCTTTAGACTAAAGTGACGTAGTCGCTACCTGTGTTGGAATATTATTATTATTATTGAACCTAATTTTATTTTAGGTTTTTCGGTTGGTAGGTTGAATTTTTATTCATTTATCACTCGCCCCAAGATACTGTGGATTTGTTTCAAAAGCAAATTATAGTTGCGTTACAAATAACATTTTCAGGCAGTTTATTTCAAATAGTTCGCCATGATTAGCTTGTTTGAAATTCCTATCCTAATATTGTTTATTTGTTAGTGGTTTTATGCTTTCTTAGGTCTCTTTGGGTTTTTCTGGGTCGTTGAATAAATATCCAAATTGTATTGGTTTATCTGAATTCTATTCAATATTTGGCTATCAATGTATCTGTGTATCTGGTAGTTTTCCGATATAACGTTAACGGGCGAAAATCCGGTTCCTAGTGTAGAGAAATAAAATATGCCAGATAAACAACCTCAAATGGATTCTTGGGCCATACGTTTTACTCATTTTGTAAACAAGTTCGGCACCATTAAAGTCAGTCTTATTTTTGTCATTGTAGCCTTGTTATTTACTATGGCTGCCTCCTATATTTTTAGGATGCAAGTATCGGGGGAGACAGAGATCATCGATTTCTTAGGGGCAATTATTCTTACCATGTTGAGTGCGCCGTGGGTGATTTATTTCTTTAGCGAACTGGTTAAACAATTAGAGCAGTCTCGAAACAACCTGAAAGAGGTGGTTGCCCAGTTAGAGCGATTGAGAGAAGAGGATGTGTTACTCAATAGGGAGCTACACAATAATATTAAAAAGCTAAATCACGAAATTGAGCAACGTCGGCAAGCACAAATGGATCGTGAAACCGTATTTGAAGATCTTGAAAAGGAAATTAAAGAGCGTACCGAGAAAGAGCAACAATCCACTCGCTTATCATTACTGCTACGCTCCATTATCGATGCCTCGCCTGATCTTATTTACTACCGAAACCCTGAAGGAAAATTTGCCGGGTGTAATAAAGTTGCCGAAGAAATGACGGGTAAGACCGAAAGTGAGTTAATTGGTCTTACTCCCCATGAAGTATATGAACAAGAGTTAGCCGACGGTGTGGTGGCCAGTGACAATGAAATATTAGCCAATAACGAGCCAAGAATGGAAGAAGTTTGGTTAAAATTTTCAGATGGCAGGCGTCGTTATTACGAGATGTTGAAAGTACCGTTTTTTGACAATGATGGTATTTGTCTCGGTTTGCTTTCATTTGGTCGTGATATCACTGAACGGCAACAAGCTGAAGCAGCATTAGCAAAAGCCAGTAAAGATAAAACTGCATTTATAGCAACCATAAGCCACGAACTACGCACGCCGTTAAACGGTATCGTTGGCTTGAGTCGCATGTTACGAGATACAGAGTTGAACAAACAGCAGTTTGCATGGATAAGCACTATTTATGCTAGCGCAACGGCTCTTGGTAATATATTCAATGACATCATAGATCTGGATAAAATGGACCGAGATAAACTTGAGCTTGCGTTAAAAACCGTCAAGCTGAAGGACTTTATTGATGAATTAGGCAGTATTTTTGAATTGTTTGCTAATGACAAAGGACTCAACTTTGAAGTCAAAGTGGTGGAGCCATTGCCTCGTTATGTAGAGGCGGATGGTACCAGACTAAGACAAATCCTTTGGAACTTACTGTTTAATTCAATGAAATTTACGCCGTCAGGTAGCGTACAGTTTATTATTGAAGCCTCTGAGCCCACTGATAATATCAGTAACCTGACGTTTAAGATCGCGGATACCGGCATTGGTATACCAGAAAAAGACTTGAATAATGTGTTTGCTATGTATTACCAAGTAGATGATCCGTCTCACCAAACCGCCACAGGTACTGGTATAGGCCTCGCCATTTGTCAGGAGATGGTTGGATTGATGAATGGCAATATCAGCGTCCACAGTGTGGTGGGTGAGGGCACATGTTTCTCTGTTGATTTACCCCTAACCTTGTGTGATGCACCACCCACTCGTGCCGAGTTGAAGGTATCTGACCTGGATATTTTATTAGTAGAAGACATTGAACTTAACGTAATGGTAGCCAAGGCGCTACTTGAAAAATTAGGCCAGAAAGTGGATGTTGCCATGACCGGTGAGGAGGCTCTTGAAAAGGCCAGAAAACATGAATACGACCTGATATTATTGGATATTCAATTACCCGGTATCAATGGCTTTGAGGTTGCGGAAATTTTACGTGAAGAAGAGCTAGTGCCGGCCACACCCATTGTTGCGCTGACCGCAAACGTGATTAAAACGCGAGACGAATACCTACAAAACGGGATGGATGATATTATTTCAAAACCCATTAAGAAGACGCGCTTAATTGATGTGTTTAACCGTCTATTCTGTGATGAAAAAGAGGTGACTATTACACAGACAGTGCCCATTCAAGAGCGTGAATCTGTGTTGGACATAGAATTACTGACCATGTTAACAGATACTATTGGGCCTGAAATGATTGTCACCAGTGTTGGCGTACTGAAGGAAAAGATGCCGGAATACATGGAAATATTATTGACCAGTCTAAGCGCTGAAGAGAAAGGGGAAGTCTGCTCTCAAGCCCACAAAATTAAGGGCGCCGCCGGATCTGTGGGGATGTCCCGTGTGCAAAAAACCGCGAATAAGATCCAACAGGGCGACCATCCCGCGTGGTGGCAAAACATTCAAGACTGGGTTGAAGAACTACAATTTGCCTACGAAAAAGATATTGTTTCACTCGAAGACTGGATCAGTGAGCGATCATAGTAGGCCCTGTGTCACTGAGTGACAAAGAATGAAGGATGCTATTGGTGGATGCTTTTAAAGCGGCTCATAACGAGCCGCTTTTTCATTTGCCGCTTACTAACAATTCAGTTGTCTAAGAGACGTAGGGGAAATAAAAGCTATGTATTTATAGTTGGGTGTCCATGATTAGTTCAAAATAAAACACACCCATTTATCTTTTGTGATTAGAACACAAACCTCAAAAAAGCGGGCTTTTACGCTCGCTCAAATTGCGGTAATCACCAAATCATACTGGCTTTTGTAGAGTTACACTTTTACCTTGATACTTTGTTTGATTGTTAACGTCTTTTAGGTCAAGAAATTTGTTACAAGCCCTACTTTAGGTTTTCTCACGCTCTGCAAGCTCAGCGCTAGACTCTGCTTGCATTTCATCCACTCTGCGCACCCCAAAGCTCACGGATGGTGGAATACTCATGCCAAGTTCAATATCTGCGATCAGGTAATTACAGCCTTTTTCTTTGAGGATCTTATTCACTTTTTCTTGTTTTTCTACGGCTTTAATCACGGTATTAGCAATGGCCTCGTCACTGCTAAAATTGGTCACACCTTCGGTGACTTTGTCGGTCAGTTGTTTTGCTTTATCAAAAATAGTCATAGCGGTTCCTCTAATAGTTAAGTGTCAGGCTCTATGGATGAGAGTACGGATTTCACCCATGTTCTATAAGAACTTGGCGTGTATCGACCCAGATCCTATTACTTCCTATCACTATATCGCAAACCAATTGAAACACCTACACATGTTACTTGCTAATAGACATCGTCTAGGGATGGATTTCGTTGGTAACTTTTTCGGCCGCCTTGCGCCTATTAGAGCCCTTGGTAACCACTATTAACTGAGTTTAAAACATCAGTAATGTTGCGGTACCTAGAAAGGCAAATATACCCACTACGTCGGTAATGGTAGTTAAGATAACGCCGCCAGCTAGGGCTGGGTCAATATCCATTTTTTTCATAACAATTGGTAGGGTAGCGCCAGCTAAGCCAGCAGCTATCATGTTGATCATCATGGCAAAGGCAATCACAAAACCGAGCATGAGATCTTGCTTCCACAAGGCGATAACAGAGGCAATGAGAATGGCCCAGATAACGCCATTAAAAAAGCCAATGGCCAATTCTTTTGATATTAACCAGCGGGCGTTACTTTGATTGACATGGCCTAGGGCCATACCACGAATGACTAAGGTTAATGTTTGGTTACCTGCAACGCCACCCATGCTAGGTACAATGGTGTTTAATATGGCGAGTACTGCTAATTGACTTAGGGTGGATTCAAATATGTCGCTGACCGCGGCGGCCATTAGTGCGGTAAATAGGTTGACGCCTAACCACAAGGAACGGCGGCGGGTACTTTGTAGCACTGGTGCAAAGGTGTCTTCTTCATCATCTAAACCGGCCATACTCATCATTGAGTGTTCGGCATCTTCTCGAATGATATCAACCACATCATCAATGGTAATTCGGCCAAGTAAACTGCCTGACTTATCGACTACGGGGGCAGAAATCCAGTTGTAGCGCTCGAATAACTTGGCAACATCACTTTCATCCATGTCTGCGGGTATGGTGTCCGGCTCGGTGTCCATGATGTTACTGATAGTTTCTTCTGGGCTTGTGATCAATAACTCCGTCAGTGGCACTGTACCAATCAGGGTGTCTTGACGATTGACTACGTAAAAGGTATCCGTTGAGGTTGGCACGCTGCCCTTCAAACGTAAATAACGCAAAACCACATCAACAGTCACCTCTGGGCGAAGGGTAATAGTATCTGTGTTCATCAAAAAGCCAGCGCTCTCGTCACCGTAAGACAAGGCTTGCTCAGCCCGCGTACGGTCTTGCACATCCATGCTTTTTAATACGTCTTGGGTGATTGTGTCTGGCAGGTTATACAGCAGGTCGGCTAGATCATCTGTATCCATCTCTTCAAGCACGTCTGCAAGCTTCTCTGGTACCATGGTTGCCATGATACCGTTACGGACGTCTTCAGATAATTCTTCTAATACATCGCCGTGAAATTCTGGTTCAATCATCTGCCATAGCAGAGTACGGTTTTTACCAGGACTGGATTCAAGTAGTAAAGCGACATCACAGGCAGGCATGTGGTGAAGCATGCGTCTCACGTTGACATACATACCACTGTTGAGTGCTTGGCTTAGAGCTTCTAAATTTTGGCTACTGTACTGCTGCTCTAATGTCTCAGGCATACCATGCACTCATCTTCATCAAGTGGTTAACATAACAACGGCGACATTGAAAAAACATGTCATCTGCCCGTATGCTAGGTGACATTTCCTTGCGGTGCAATAACTTATTGTTGATTAGTCATCAAATTCACAACTGATCAGAGCAATGACTGAATCTAGTGCTGCTTGGGCGTCTGCTCCTGACGCTCGGACCGTGATGGATTCACCACTATGGCTACCTAACATCATAATACCCAAAACGCTGGTAGCTGAAGCGGACTTATCTTGCTTAATTAGCGTTATCTCGGCACTAAATGATTGTGCGAGCTTAACCAATTGGGTTGCAGGTCTGGCGTGTAATCCCATCTTATTGCGGATCACAACCGTTGCTTCAACCACTGATTTAGTCATTGCCGTTAACCAGTTCAAGTTGGCGATGCCTGATCTGTACATCTGGATGGGTATTGCGAAAGGCCTTGGCCAGTGACGTTGCAATAAACACCGAACGATGTTGTCCGCCAGTACAACCAATGGCGATGGATACGTAGCTGCGATTGTTACGCTCTAAGTGCGGTAACCAAGACGCCAATAAGTTTTGTACCTGCCAAATATATTTTGTCACCAGTGGTTGGGCATTGAAGAATGATTCAACGGGAGCGTCCAAGCCAGTCAGTGGCTTGAGTTCAGGCTCCCAATGGGGGTTCGGCAAGAAACGTGCATCAAACACGTAATCGGCGTCTTTTGGTATGCCGTGTTTGAAGCCAAATGATTCAAACAGTAACACTAATCTATGACTTTTTTTGCCGAGTATACGCTCTCGCACTAGGTCAGATAATTGGTGTACGGACAGTTTGTCTGAATCAATATACAAATCACACCGCTCAATGATGGGGTTGAGCATTTTTTCCTCTAGCTGCAGCGCCTCGCTGAGTGAGGTATGGTTTTTTGATAGTGGGTGTAAACGTCTTGTTTCACTGAACCGTTTGAGCAGTACTTCATGGCTAGCGTCTAAGAATAATAAGGTTACTGACCAGCTGTCCGGCAGGTAATCCAACACGTCTAATAATTCTTGTGGATTACTAGGTAGATTGCGAACATCAATACTGATAGCTACTTCACTGTATTCGTCAATCACCGAATGGGTAAGGGTAGGTAACAGTGCAACAGGTATGTTATCAACACAGTAATAACCCAAGTCTTCTAGTGTCCGCAGGGCGACTGACTTGCCTGAACCCGAGCGGCCACTAATAATAATTAGCTTCACGTCATCGCCTCGTATAGTTGCTGGTTGTCGGTTGCTTGTCTGATATTTTTGATAATTTGTTTATCGCTTAATTTACTGGCTACATGTGACAATATGTTTAGATAGTCATTTGCGTCTTTAGCTGGCACTAACAGAGCGAAAAAAACATCGACAGGCATATTGTCAATGGCGTCAAAATTAATGGCTTGTTTAGTGGTAACCATTACAGCAACAGCTTTCTCCAAGCCCGCTAGGCGGCCGTGAGGAATAGCAATGCCATGACCAATACCGGTACTACCTTTCTTTTCACGGTCAATAATACTCGCCATGACGGTTGCGGTATCTATATACCCAATCTTTTCTCCGGCGATACGGCCTATGGATTCAAGGATTTTTTTCTTGCTTGATATTTGGATTGCACAGGCTGTGCAATCCAAGGTTAAAATATTGCTAATTTCCATTGCGGACATAGCCTTAATGTCGTTGTATTTTTTCCTTGTGTTTGATGACTTGCCTGTCTAATTTGTCTATCAAACCGTCGATTGCTGCATACATGTCAGAATGTTCTGATGTGGCAAACACTTCACCGCCATTTAGGTGCAGGGTCGCTTCCGCTTTTTGCACTAACTTTTCAACATTGAGTATAACATACACATTGTTTATATGGTCGAAGTGTCGTTCTAATTTAGTGAATTTGGTATCTACATATTCACGTAACGAAGTAGTAATATCCACATGGTGGCCTGTAAGATTAATTTGCATAATCGCGTCTTCCTATTGGTTTAAGAGGTTACACTAAGCTCTTTCGTTGGTTAGACGGAGGAATCGATAAAGATTCCCGGTATTTTGCTATTGTTCGTCGAGCAACTTGAATACCCTGCTCTGATAACAATTGAGCAATCTTATTGTCACTGAGAGGTTTACTACTATTCTCCGCAGCAACAAGTTTCTTTATCAATGCACGTATCGCAGTAGAGGAGCACTCTCCGCCGTTATCTGTACTAACGTGACTTGAAAAGAAATACTTTAATTCATAAATACCCCGTGGGGTATGCATGTATTTTTGTGTGGTAACGCGTGATATGGTTGATTCATGCATATCTACGACTTCAGCAACGTCGTTTAGCACCATTGGACGCATGGCTTCGGGGCCATATTCAAAAAAACCTTGTTGCTGTTGAACGATACAGTTGGCCACCTTCATTAGTGTATCGTTGCGACTTTCTAAACTTTTTATAAACCATTTGGCTTCTTGCAGATGAGCTCTTATGAATTGCCCGTCACTGACGTTACGGGTCGTTTTGCTCATGGCTGCGTATTGTTGATTAATGTTGATTTTTGGTGTGCTATCAGGATTGAGTTCTACCGTCCAGCGGCCATTTTTCTTTTGCACTGAGACATCAGGTATGACGTATTCAGCTTCTTTTTGAACGACACTGTGACCCGGTCTTGGGTCAAGGGATTGCAACAGACGCATAACGTCGCCAAGTTCTGTTTCTTTCAATTTTGTTTTGCGTGCTAGGGTTCTGTAGTCTTTATTTAACAGTAGCTCAATATGGTCAGACAGAATAGCTTGGGTCTGTTCTAACCATGGGGTTTCTGGGGGATATTGGTTAAGTTGAATGGACAAACATTCTTGTGCGTTGCGCGCGCCAACCCCGACGGGATCAAAATGTTGGATGCGTTTTAATACACACTCTACCTCTTCAATGTCAATTTCTTCATCTCTTAGGCTCAGCAGGATGTCTTGGGTGCTAACGGTTAGATAACCGGCATCGTCAATGGCGTCGATAATGGTGGTAGCAATCACTGCATCTACGTCGCTAAAATGGGTAAGGTTCATCTGCCACATTAAGTGAGCATAGAGGGAATCTGACGTGCTACCTTGGTATGTTGTGTCGTCGTCAGAGCCTGATACCATACTGGTATTACTCACAGGTGCTGAAGAGGCACTTAAATATTCGTCCCAGCTAACGTCATTGGGCAGTTCGTTAGGCAGACTGTCATTTTCCAAGGCTGATGCTGCATCCATTGATGAGTTATCGGTATTATCCTCCGCGCTTTGCTTTTGCGCTATATCGTCGTTGAATTCACTGTTAACCTGTTCATCAGCCTCAAGTAACGGATTACTGTCTAACGCCTCTTGAATTTCTTGTTGTAAATCTACTGTTGATAACTGCAACAAACGTATCGCCTGTTGGAGCTGCGGTGTCATCGTCAGTTGTTGGCTAAATTTCAGCTGTAGTGATGGTTTCATGTGGCTCTAAAACAATAATTTCCAAAATTTTATATGCTTACTTAAACTATAGACTACCCACGTGCAGAGACTTTAAAATTAACAAAATATTTTTGCGGTGTTTTCGTCACGTGTCTGTTTTGCAGGGTAAAATTTACGTTTATTTGCATGTGTACGGCGAACCGATACTTGAATATGCCACAACTGTAGTCTGATTAGAAGTAAATAAAGGTGTTCCCAATGAATTCCTTTACAAACTGAATTGTTGGCCGAGATAGACATCTTTCACGGTTTGATTACTGAGCACTTCTTCTGGGCTACCAGTGGCGATGAGCTGACCTTGACTAACAATATAAGCTTTTTCACAAACGTCTAGGGTTTCTCTTACGTGGTGGTCAGTAATAAGCACGCCAATACCGCGCGCTTTTAGGTGTTCAATGATACTTTTGATGTCTGAAACTGAGATGGGATCTACGCCAGCAAAAGGCTCGTCTAGCAAGATAAATTGGGGGTCGGCCGCTAGCGCTCTGGCAATTTCTACTCGTCTGCGTTCGCCGCCAGATAAGCTCATGCCCAAATTATTACGAATGTGATTGATACTGAATTCATCCATTAAACTATCAGCTTCTTGCTCCCTTTGTTCTTGGCTTAATGATTTTCTGGTTTCTAGTATCGCCATAAGGTTTTCGTACACTGACAGTTTACGAAAAATTGATGATTCTTGGGGCAGATAGCCAATACCGTCTCGGGCTCTTTCGTGCATTGGCTTGTTGGTAATGATCTTGTCATTGATGTAGATATTCCCTTCGTCTAGGGGAACCAATCCAACAATCATATAAAATGTAGTTGTTTTACCCGCACCGTTTGGACCTAACAAACCAATGACTTCGCCACTGGAAACTGACAAGCTGACGTCTTTAACGACTTTGCGAGATTTGTAAGATTTGGCTAAATTCTCCGCACGTAAGGTTGCCATTAATTGTCTTCCTTAGTTTGCTCTGGCGCGAGGGTGCCAAAATCTGACGGATTAAAAATGGTTTTTACACGTTGCTCTTTTTCGGCATCCGCTTGGGCAATTAATTCTTGTTTTTCAATGTTAAAAACAATGATGTTGCTTTGCACTTTACTGCTATCTTGACTTAATTCTGCACTACCACTCAGTGTCAAGGTGCGGTCCGTGACTTCATAACGTATCTCGTTGGCACTGGCGGAGACAACGCTACCGTTCTGCAATGTTTGTGTGTAGGTGGCCGGTGTTCCCCTGGCAACAAACACTTCTTTACCTTTGCCTTCACCAGCAATGACTTCAACTTCTTCTGCGTCAATCGCAAGGCTGCCTTGTACGATGTGCACGTCCTCTCTGAATATCGACGTTTTTTGTTTGGCATTTACTGCGCTGTAACGAGAGTCAATCTCAATACTTTTTGCGAAGTCGTTATTTGATGCGTTCACTAGGTTACTTAATGACATAGCTAACAACAGTAAGACGCTACTCTTTTTTAGTGGTTTCATAATGTGTTTTAACATGGTTTATTAGTTCAAATTGTTGACTGTTTAAGTTCGCTTTTAAGCCATTACTGGTAATTAAAAATGATTTCCCTGAAATGATTACTGGCACTTCTGAGGTAACTTCTTTTGATAATAGGTCAATAGTCAGTTGTTGTGTTTTGATCATTCTAACATATCCCGCTTGGTCTGTAGAACGAACAGTAACGCCTTCTTTCAGTGCGAGTGTTCGCTTGGCAAATAGTTCCCCTTTCTCTGCGCTAACAATCCATGGTGATGCACTGATGTCAGTAAATAGTGTGTAGGATGGATGCTCAAAAACGGTTTTGTTTTGGTTGTCATAAAACGACATTTTTTCTGCTTGGACTTTGTAAGCAAGGTTGCCTTCTTGATCAAACAAGGTGCTGTTTATGCCCATCAGCGAATAGGTAGGCAATAAATTATTAGGCCTTGGCGCTACCACAGCGTCATTGCTATCTATTTGCATATTCAGCAGTGTTATAGCCACAATAAGAGTGAAAACAACGCCAATTGTGACGGTTAATCTATTCATGTACTGCTGCTCAGTATTCCCTCTACACAACCGTGTGCTTGTAGAATAATATCGCAGATCTCCCTGACAGCACCTTTGCCGCCATTGACCTGAGTAATGTAGTCAGCTTGTGTTTTCACGTAGGGGTGAGCATCTGCTGGAGCGATGCCAATTAATGAGTATTCAAACATGCCAACATCTGGCATGTCGTCACCTACTGAGGCGACCTCTGAACTTGTTAGATTTAATTGTTTTATTAAAGCGGCGATGGCGGTGGCTTTATCTTCTTCACCCTGAATGATGTGCTTCACCCCAAGTGATGTCATTCTTTGCTGCACGATATGGGACTTTCTGCCGGTAATTATGGCCACAGTGATCCCCAATGCCTGTACAGCCTTTACACCGTAACCGTCTTTGGTATTGAATGCTTTTAGCTCCTCGCCTTGATTACCCATGTAGATTGAGCCATCTGAAAATACACCATCAACATCACAAACTAACAATTTTATTTGCTTAAATTGTTCAAATAGACCGTCTTCCATTGTTCCATACAGGGTTTCCATTACATTACTCCCGCTTTTAATAAGTCGTGCATATTGACAGCCCCAATAGGACGTTGCTGTTGGTCTACAACAAAAACCCCGTTAATACGTTTTTGCTCCATGATGTGCAATAGCTCAGCTGCCATCATAGAGGCCGGCACTGTAATACTATTAACTGTCATGACATCACTAATCGCGGTTTGTTTTAAATCAATGTCGTGGTCTAAAATACGGCGTAAGTCACCGTCGGTAAATAACCCTACCAACTGCTTTTCAGCACTAATTATACCGGTCATTCCCAAGCCTTTTTGCGACATCACCATGAGCGCATTTAGCACCGTGTCTTGGTCATTGACTAACGGCAATTGCTCGCCTTTGTGCATGACATTTTCGAGCGTAAGTAATAGTTTTTTACCTAGTGAACCGCCTGGGTGAGATAGGGCAAATTGTTCGGATGTAAAGCCCCTAGCGTCGAGTAATGCTACGGCTAAGGCATCTCCCAGTACGAGTGTGGCGGTAGTACTTGCGGTCGGTGCTAAGCCTAAGCTACAGGCTTCTTTTTCAACGCTGACTAACAAATGGACGTTGGCTTGTAGTGCCAAACTAGAGTTTGGGTTGCCCGTAATTGCTATGATTTTTACACCTAAGCGCTTGACGACTGGAAGCAGTGTAATTAACTCAGACGATTCACCTGAGTTAGAAATCGCTACAAACACATCACCCGTTGACAGCATACCCAGATCGCCGTGGCTAGCTTCGCCTGGATGCATAAAAAAGGAGGGTGTTCCAGTGCTAGCAAATGTTGCCGCGATCTTATTGCCAATATGTCCTGATTTGCCCATACCTGACACAACGACTTTGCCCTGACTGTTTAGCAGTATGTCACAGGCGTTAGTAAAGTCCTCAGACAATGTTTGCTTTAAACGCTTAATGGCGTTCAGTTCAATATCAATGACGTGTCTAGCAGAAGTGATAAAGTCAGTGTGCATAATAGATTCTTTGTTTAGTTGAACAGGCATATTTGATAAGTCACAAAACAGGTGAGTAATACAACGCCTTCAAAGCGATTAATCCTTCGCGTACTTTTTATACCTATATTGAAACTAAAGATAACCAGAAGTAAGGTCAGGCCAAGCATAACGTAGCTGTCCCTTGTCGCGGCCAAGGCGTCAACTGCACCTGGTGCGATGAGGGCTGGCATCGATAACACAGCTAGCGCGTTAAAAATACAAGAACCAATAATATTTCCTAACGCTAAATCATCTTCACCCTTTATGACGCCAGCAATACTGGCGGCGAGTTCAGGAAGGGACGTACCAATAGCGATTATCGTCAGACCAATAACCAGATCACTAATTCCAAAACGGTGGGCAAGACTAACGGCTGAATCAACCATAAAGTGGGCACTGAGTGGTAGCAGTATCAAACCGACAATGAGCCAAACCAAGGCTGCTGAGGTTTTTACGTTTTTTGGCATCTCTTCTTCGGTGTCTGCATGAAGGGGGTCGGCCTTGTCTGACTGATAAGAAATCCAGGCGATTCCACCAATTACGGTGAAGAAAAGGATAGCCAGTAAAATACCCTCAGGAAATGACAATATCTGGTCATGCAGTAAGTACACTACTAGCGCAGTAATAAATATGGCGATAGGCATTTCGCGTTTGACGCTAGTGGATGAAACGACTAAGGGCTTAATTACCGCGGTAACACCTAATACTAACGCTATGTTTGTAATGTTTGAACCAATGGCATTGCCTACTGCAGTATCTATGTTGCCGTTTAAAGACGCGGACGCAGCAACCATGATTTCAGGCGCGGACGAACCCATGGCAACAATCGTTAGACCAATAAGCATGGGCGATAAGCCTACATTTCGCGCCAGTGCTGAGGCACCATGTACGAACCGATCAGCGCTCCAACTTAATAAAAGTAGACCTGCGAAGAAAATAGCGACTTCAATAAACATAGATATTCACGTGATAATAAAAGCATTGATTCTACCTGTATTGTTGCAAATGTATACACGATTGCAAGGCTAACAGTGGATTTATCTTAGTTAAATGATCGTGAGTATCCTATGGTTAGTCATCGCATGGCTTGATAATGTGTAATCAATAGTACGTTTTATATTTCAACTGATTGAGATACACAGTTGAATTATTTTTTAACTTGTAAAAAATTGAACTAAAAGGGTGTTTAGATAACAAGTCAGTTCAGCGCAATTAATTGGACAAATGTGTTTATTAAAATGGTGATAATGGCTAAAAAAACTTCTTTTCATTGGTATTTTTCAATCAAGGTAAAAAAAGCCTTTTCACGGCTAGTATTCCCTATTAAACTAGGCGTATAATAATGTACCGACTGGTACTAAAATGATTTGGTGGTTTTATGTATGTTTTAATCACATTTGGTAACAGACTAATTCAAACATACTCGTTAAATTATAGTAATCTGACTTCAGTTTGAAACTGGCGGCCGAACTAAGCCATATAAAGCGAAGCGTTATAGCAAACTATATTGAAGGGAAAAAGCGTGGCAACCGAGCCTCTAATTAACATTAAAGACATGTCATTCGTGCGTGATGAAAGAGTGATATATGACGATCTTAACATGAAAATAATGCCAGGTAAGGTTACCGCTATTATGGGCCCTAGCGGTATTGGTAAAACCACGCTACTGCGCCTTATAGGCGGACAATTAAGCCCAACCTCGGGTGATATTAGTTATAAAGGACAGTCAATTCCCGCAATGTCTCGAAAAGCCTTGTTCAACGTGCGCAAGAATATGGGCATGTTATTTCAAAGCGGCGCCTTGTTCACCGACATGTCAGTATTTGATAACGTGGCCTTTCCACTGCGCGAAAATACGCGGTTATCAGAGATCATGATACGAACCCTTGTATTGATGAAATTACAGGCCGTGGGCCTACGTGGTGCTGCGAAACTCATGCCGAATGAATTATCGGGTGGGATGGCGCGTCGGGTTGCATTGGCAAGAGCCATTGCATTAGATCCTGAGCTAGTGATGTACGATGAGCCCTTTGCAGGTCAAGATCCGATTTCGATGGGCGTATTAGTTCGTCTAATTAAAGGTCTTAGCGAAGCACTTGCATTGACCTCTATTGTGGTCACCCACGATGTTAATGAAGTTATGAGTATTGCCGACTACGTTTACATCATTGCTGAGAAACGTATTGTTGGGGAAGGAAGTCCAGAAGACATAAGGGCGAATACATCACCCCTCGTTCAGCAGTTTTTGCGCGGTGTAGCCGACGGTCCCGTGCCGTTTCATTATCCATCAGAACCTATCCACAACGAGTTATTGGAGTCATAGTGCAAAACGTTCAGCGACTTGGAGCCAACGTGCTGGCTCGAATCAATACTTTTGGCCGCAGCATGATAATGCTTTGGACCGTTTTATTTAGTAAGCCATCATTCGCCTCTGTGCCTTTATTTATCAAACAATTATATGTGCTCGGCGTTCAATCGTTGCCGATTATTATCGTTGCGGGTTTGTTTATTGGCATGGTTATGGCCCTACAAAGTTATACAGTGCTCGTAGACTATGGTGCGGAAGCGAGCTTGGGACCCATGGTAGCCCTGTCGTTACTGCGTGAATTGGGACCCGTTGTTACCGCGTTGCTTTTTGCTGGACGAGCGGGTTCTGCGCTTACCGCTGAAATTGGCCTAATGAAAGCAACTGAGCAGCTTTCGAGCTTGGAAATGATGGCGGTCGACCCGTTAAAGCGAATAATTTCGCCAAGACTGTGGGCTGGTTTTTGGGCGATGCCAATGTTGGCGCTTATCTTTAGTAGTGTGGGTATCATTGGCGGTTATTTGGTGGGGGTTGATTGGCTTGGCGTTGACTCTGGTAGTTATTGGTCTGTCATGCAAAGCACAGTGTCATGGCAACAAGATGTCATAAACGGTGTTATTAAGAGTTTTGTGTTTGCCATCGTGGTGACATTTGTCGCGGTATTTAATGGCTATGATTGCTTACCGACGTCTGAGGGTATAAGTAAAGCAACCACAACAACGGTTGTGTACTCATCGCTAATGGTATTGGGTTTAGATTTTGTGTTAACCGCACTGATGTTTGGATTGGAGTAAATAGAGTGAAAAATAGTAAGCGTATTGAGTTATCTGTGGGTGTTTTTGCATTATTAACATTTGCAGCGTTAAGTTTCCTGACATTAAAGGTAGTTAATCAAGGTATGCAGGGCGAGGGCGAAACTTACACCTTATTTGCTAAGTTCGACAACATTGGTGGACTGAAAACTCGGTCTTCGGTGAAGTTGGGTGGCGTCAATATTGGACGTGTTGAGAATATTACTATCGACAAATCAGATTATACACCAGTGGTTGAGTTGTCGTTATCTACTGAATTTTTGAACCTTCCAGATACCTCATCAGTAGCTATACTCACGTCTGGATTACTCGGTGAGCAGTATATCGGTTTACAGCCTGGATTTATGATGGACGAAAGTGCGGTTTTGAACGATCGTGACTATATTGAAGATACAAAGTCTGCATTGGTACTAGAGGATCTTATCGGCCAATTTTTATTTAACAAGGGAGAGTAGGTTAGTTGTTTAGCTCTGGAATTTTTAAAATGATACGAATGAAAAATAGTTTAGTCGCTGGACTTTTCTGTAGTCTGTTGGCCGTTGGCGTGCCCCAAGCTTATGCTGACGGCAGTGATACCAATCCGCACACTCTGGTTGCCGACATTACCCTTAAAGTATTGGCAATTATAGACGTTGAGAGAGCTGCCATTGTTGAACAACCTGCGTTACTTGAAAATTTATTGCAACAACATTTATTGCCCCATGTTGATTACAAATTTGCCGCATTAAAAGTACTGG
>JBELHI010000003.1:0-7460 GCA_042091475.1 Alteromonadaceae bacterium | reverse complement strand
CAACAACATTTATTGCCCCATGTTGATTACAAATTTGCCGCATTAAAAGTACTGGGAAAGAATTTTAAGAAAGTACCCAAAGATAGACTACCTGAATACGTAAAAGTGTTCCGTAAATACTTAATTGCCACTTATGCTGATGCGCTATTTAAATTTGATGGCTACAACATTGTTTTTGCTTCTCTGCCAACACCTAAAAATCAAAAAATAACCACAATCAGGGCTGTAGTGAGCTCAGCTGGTAAACCTGACATCAACGTAGCGTTCAAAGCTCGTTACAACAGTAAAACGGGTGAATGGAAGGTATACGATATGGTTGCTGAAGGAATAAGCTTGTTATCGGCAAAACAAAGTGAGGTGTCTGCTTTGTTGCGTAAAGACGGAATTGATGGTGTGATAGAATCAATGCGGAAAAAATCAAACTTCGTTATCCCTCAAGAGTGATATGATGGCCATACAGACCAGTCAAAACGTCACGGCAGATAATCAGTGCATGTATATATCTGGCGTGATTAACTTTAACAATGTTATGGATATAGAGCGCAGTGCGTTGTTATTGCTAGCAGAGCAAGACAAGGTTTGTCGGGTGTCATTCAGCCGATTAACGGCGATGAATAGCGCCGGACTCAGTCTGATTGTGTCCATTTTTACTTACATGAATCGCTTTAATCGCTCGGTAGTATTTGAAGATTTACCAGAAAATGCGATAAAATTATCAAAAATAAGCGACTTACACACACTTTTACCGTTAAAATAGACTCTCAAAGTTGTTTTAAGGTAATAGATGATGGAAGTCAGTCAAATTGAAGCGGCGCTAAATGCAGCCTTCGAACTAGAACATGTTCAGGTTAAAAGCGACGGTTCTCATTTCTCAGTTATTGTAGTGGGCGAACTGTTTGCCACTATGTCCCGTGTTAAAAAGCAGCAAAAGGTCTATGCCCCACTAAATCAGTGGATTGCTTCTGGTGAAATACACGCCCTTAGTATCAAAGCGTTTACCCCAGAGCAGTGGAAACGTGAAAAGATGTTTCATTCACTAGGATAATAGACTTATGAACCAACTTAAAGTACTCGGTCAGCAAGGGCCGTTACGTGGTGATGTGACGATTTCAGGCGCCAAAAATGCTGCGCTTCCACTGCTTATCGCTGGACTGTTAAACGCAGATAAAACAAATTATTCCAACGTTCCCGCATTGCGCGACATCACCACCACAGTGAAGTTATTGCGAGAGTTAGGTGCGGATGTGACACATGAGGGCGATGCAGTCGTCATTGACAGCAGTAACGCTGATGAATGGATTGCACCCTATGATTTGGTGAAAACCATGCGGGCATCTATCTTAGTGCTAGGCCCCTTGTTGGCACGACACGGTCAGGCAAAGGTATCATTACCCGGTGGCTGTGCTATTGGCGCTCGGCCCGTAGATCTGCATCTTGACGGTTTACGTAAAATGGGTGCTGAGATAACAGTAGACGCGGGCTACGTTAATGCACGAGTTGAAGGGCGCTTGCGAGGCTGTTCCATTTTTATGGATACCGTTAGTGTTGGCGCCACTGAAAATTTGATGATGGCAGCGACCCTAGCACAAGGGGTTACAGTACTTGAAAACGCGGCTAAAGAGCCCGAAATCATCGACTTGGCTAATTGTCTCTCTAGTATGGGCGCAAATATCTCAGGTGCTGGAACAGACAAAATTCAGATCAACGGTGTAGAGTCCCTACACGGTTGTGACTATCGAGTATTACCTGACCGCATAGAGACAGGCACGTTCCTAGTCGCTGCAGCGATGACCAAAGGACACATAACCTGCTTAAACGCAGCGCCTGATACCCTAGAACCTGTGCTAACCAAATTACAAGAAGCTGGTGCTACAGTGACGACAACTGAAAATACCATCACGCTAAATATGCACGGAAAACAGCCAAAGAGTGTCAATGTTAAAACCCTGCCACACCCTGGGTTTCCCACCGACATGCAAGCCCAATTTCTGGCGTTAAATTGTGTTGCACAGGGTAATAGTGTTGTCACGGAGACCATCTTTGAAAACCGATTTATGCATGTTCCAGAGTTGGGTCGTATGGGAGCGTCCGTCGTCCTAGAGGGACACAATGCTATTTGCAATGGTGATGCTGAGCTTTCAGGTGCTCAAGTCATGGCAACTGATTTACGCGCATCCGCCAGTTTAGTACTTGCCGGATTGGTGGCGAACGGTGTAACTACGGTAGATCGTATTTATCATCTTGACCGCGGATATCAAAATATAGAACAAAAACTCAATGGCCTTGGCGCCTCAATAACTCGTGTGAGTACTGATTAATAGACTAGCCTTTGAGCTCGCCTAATGTGACTGGCAGCCTTAGTGGCTGCCCCTGACGAATTATGTCTAGGGTAAGCACACTGCCAGGCATACTCTCAGCAATCCATTGAACTAAGGTCTGCTGTGAGGATAGTCGCTGGCCATCAATGGCGACTAATATGTCGTTTATTTTCAATCCAGCGGCATTTGCTGGGCTTGTTGGGCTAACTGACATAATAATTAGTTGCTCATTACCGTAAGGCTGACGTACATCAATACCTAGAAATCCTCGGATAACGCGACCATGTCTTATGATGCTATCCATGACTTTTTTGGCCAGGGTATAGGGCACAGCAAATGAAACGCCTGATACATCTTTCACTTGTTGCCTGTCATCTAGGGTTTTAAAGTTTGCGTTGTTTATTCCCAATAAAATGCCATTACTATCAATTAGTGCGCCACCGGAGTTACCGTCATTCAATACCACGTCAGTCTGGATGAAATCGGCATAGTTTTGATTACCAATGTAACTTCCCCAGCCGGCTCGTCCTGTTGCGCTGATAATTCCTTTGGTGGTGGTTTGTCCTAAATTGTAGGGGTTTCCTATGGCTAAGACGACATCACCTAAACGAGCGTTAGGTGATTGATGTTGGGGTATCACGCTTAGGTCTTGTGCTGTTGTATGCAGTACCGCGAGATCTGTATAGGCATCGTAACCTACCAGACGCGCTTTAACGAATCGCCCGTCCTGCAGGCCTAAGGTAATTTGTTCAGCATCTTTTATAACGTGATAGCAGGTTAATATGAAACCATTTTCATCCATGACGACACCCGAGCCTAAGTTAGTTTTCTCGAATGTTTGTGTACGATATTGAGATTGATATATCTCGTTATGAGTACTGTAAATATTGACGACTGCCGGTGCTGCTTTGGCAATCGATTGATAGTAGGAATCTCTGTCTATACTGACGCTAGTTGCAGTAAGTGTTTGCAACAATGGAATATTAGATGCTAAGGGAACAATGAACAAAATACCTGTGCCGACAATAATTCCAATAATAATTGAACGGATAATGAAAATGAACACTGTTGGAGCCCTTAACGTCAAGATAATGATGTGTAAAGGATACCACCGTTGTTACTGAACGCCAATGTAAAGCAGATACTGTTGCTAAAGAAGCCGGCAAAAAATAGCAAAACTTCCACCGCTGTTTATTGCGATATCGAGCGGGTAAAAGTAGCGGTCATTGCAATTAATTATAAATAGTCAAACGGAGCATACGGCTATTATCAACTCGTATGAGTCGGTATATTCCTTGCGTAGGTGACTAAAAACGTCGCGCGTACTGCGGATAAAAAAATAGCGATTCAAACGAATCGCTATTTGATTAAAGCAATCACTGCGCGTGCTTATATTTTATGACTTCGTTATATCAAGCTTAACGTAAAATGAGATATAAGGTTGAATCTCCGCGCTTTAGATTTAGCGAGGCGACACTGTCGTTGTCTTCGAACAAGTCTCTTAGCTCAGCCAAGCTCTCAGTTCTTCTTCGATTTACCCCTACAATCACATCACCTTGTCGCAGGCCACTAGCATATGCCGGCGAGTTTCTTTGTATTTCACTTATTATCACACCTGAACTGTTATCGTCCGTTTCACCGTCTGATAATAGCGCACCGCCTAATCCGCGGTGGATATCGCTGCCATCCATATTACTTGCTTTATAGTCGCCTAACGATACCAACACCTCTGATACTTCTTGGTCTCTTTCATAGCCGATTAGTACCTCGGTGCCTGCGCCCATAGTACCGATCTTTGCACGTAATTCAGGAAAGTTTTTAATATCTTTACCGTTAAGTGAGACAATGACGTCACCTGCGACTATACCCGCCAACTCCGCCGATGAATCTGGTGTTACTTGCGTCACGATAGCACCTTGGGTTGATACTAACGCCATCGCTTTGGCTAGTTTGCCATCAACGTCAGCGCCCATAATTCCCAATAATCCTCGTCTAATTTCACCGTGATCTTTCAACTGTTCCACTAGGTTAACCATCATATTGGAAGGAATAGCGAAGCCAATGCCCACATTACCGCCTGACGGACCGATAATGGCGGTGTTAATACCAATTAATTCACCCTTGAGGTTGATCAGGGCACCACCTGAATTACCACGGTTTATTGCTGCATCAGTTTGAATAAAATCTTCGTAACCACCTCTACTCAAACCACTGCGGCCCAGTGCACTCACAATACCAGAAGTCACGGTTTGGCCGATACCGAACGGATTGCCAATGGCAATAGCAAAATCACCAACCCGCAACGCATCAGAGTCTGCAATTGACGCGGCAATCAAGTCTTCCGCATCAATTTGTAGCAGTGCGACATCGCTTTGTGGGTCTTGCCCTACTAATGTTGCCAATAATTCTCTACCGTCTTGTAAATTCACGCTAATTTTATCTGCGTTGTTAATGACGTGGGCATTAGTCACTACGTACCCCTTGTCACTATCGATAATCACACCAGAGCCAAGGCCTTTGAACGGACGCTCTTGGCGCTGTTGACCGGGGCCAAAGAAGTGTTGAAACATTTCTGGGATTTGCGAGTTGGACACCTGTGTTCCCGCCACTGAAATACTAACAACTGCGGGTGTTACTTGCTCTAACATGGGAGCAAGGGTGGGGGTATCATTTTTTGAGCTATTGAAAAAGGGGATTGACGCATTCACTGCCTGTGACTGCAAGCTAAGTGCGACAGTGATTGCTAATATAATAATTGAGAATGTTTTGTGCATAGATAAGAACTCCTGTTGTTCACTATTTCATACGTCGCATTGGTAGAATAGAACAACAGGAAAAAGTTCAACACAAAAAATAGGTATTTTAATCTGAGCTTGCTTCTGTTTTGGTCTGTAATAATCCAGATGCTTCACCCGAGTAATCCCTTGGTTGTACATCGCTAGATTTGACCGTTGAGGTTTTCTTTGATTCCGAATTGCGTAAGTAAACTGACGCCTGCTCACCAAAAAATTGTTCTTGGGGTTTTGATTCGTCGCGGCTAAAGGTTTTGAGTTGCGATTGAAAGTGTTCAAGTTGTGAACGGCTGGCTTCACATTGCTTTTCAATCTCTGCAATTGAGGAAAATGCTGACTCCAAATACACTGAGGTTTGTTGCACGAACAGTTTTTTATGCGACTCTTTCTGTGCATCTTTTTCGGTAGCTACTGATGGTTTTTTAGTGGTTTGCTTCGCAATAAAAAAACCGATAATCGTTCCTACAACTAAAAGTAAAATGCCAACAATCCAATCCATATTATCCTCTAACTTTAATTAATTACGCTACCCATAAAGTGTACGTCAATATATAATGACGTCCGCCTACACTTATATATTAACAGTTAAATTGTTTAGTGGAAGAGTTAATCCACCATTAGGATATATTGCGCAATGACAACGCCTTGGGAAAAGTATCAATCTGATCTAAATTCGGATAACTTTACATATGATGATGCGCAGTGCGCAGCGGTAAAAGAATTACAGCGTTTGTATGATGAATTAGTTAATCGTCAAACTGACGCTAAACGCTCATTAGGACGCTGGTTACCATGGACAAAACCGCCAGCGAACAAAATCAAGGGGATATACTTCTGGGGTGGCGTAGGACGCGGCAAAACCTATCTGGTAGATACATTTTTTGATTGTTTGCCGTTTGAAAAAAAAATGAGAGTCCATTTTCATCGTTTTATGCACCGTGTACATCAAGAGCTAAGCTCCCTTGATAAGCAATCTGATCCATTAAAAGTAGTAGCCCAACGATTTGCCGATGAAACACAAATTATTTGTTTTGATGAGTTTTTTGTTTCGGATATCACGGATGCGATGATTTTAGGTACTTTAATGGAAGCATTATTTGCGCACGGGATTGTGTTAGTTGCTACATCTAATATTGAACCTCACAACCTCTACAAAAACGGTCTACAAAGAGCACGCTTTTTACCTGCGATAAAGTTAATTGAAGAAAATACTCGTATAGTCAATGTAGATAGCGGAGTAGATTATCGTTTACGGACGTTAACCAAAGCCGAGATCTATCATTATCCGTTAGATCAGCAAGCAGAAAACAACCTTGCAGAATATTTTTATCAGCTAGCCCGTGATAGTGGTGTAAAAGAGACAGTAATAGAGATTAACAACCGTCAATTACCCGCCTTATATGAGGGTGATAGCGTGGTAATGTTTAGTTTTGATGCCTTGTGCAACACGCCCCGTAGTCAGTCCGATTACATGGAGATTAGTCGTTGTTATAATACAGTGCTATTGTCAGGGGTACGTTGCATGGATAGTCGCCATGACGACATCGCTAGGCGCTTTATAGCCATGGTCGATGAATTTTATGAACGCAATGTTAAATTGATTATTTCGGCCGAGACTGCGGCTGAATTTTTATACCGTGATGGCCGCTTAGAATTTGAATTTAGGCGTTGCTTGAGTCGACTGGTTGAGATGCAAAGTGTCAGTTATTTAAAGGCAGCACATTTACCGTAAGACAGCTCGTTATAATTTATTGATATGGGTGCTTACCTTAGCAATAAAAATATTAGCGATATCGTTGAATAAGTAGGTGATCTATTTTGCAATCTCTGTATAATACGTCGCCTGCCCAGTTACACCTGCTTTGGGAAGTAGAAGCGCTGATATACTCGAAGGGGTAATCATTCAGTGATAGGCAAGGGTTAACGATAGTTAGCCTCATATTTTTAGTAACAATTTTATTTTATGGGTAAAGTTAAATGAAAACTTTTGTTGCAAAACCAGAATCGGTAACACGTGAATGGTTCGTGATAGACGCCACCGACAAGACATTGGGTCGTATGGCTACCGAAATTGCTCGCCGTTTACGTGGTAAGCATAAGCCTGAGTACACACCACATGTTGACACTGGTGATTACATCGTTGTTATCAACGCTGAAAAAGTAACAGTGACTGGTAAAAAGGCTCAGAACAAGATTTACTACGCACACTCTGGATATCCAGGTGGCTTGAAAAATACAACCTTTGAAAAGCTTCAGGCAGAAAAGCCAGAAATGATCATTGAAAAGGCTGTAAAGGGTATGCTGCCAAAAGGTCCTCTTGGTCGTGCAATGTACCGTAAGTTAAAAGTTT
>JBELHI010000002.1:66664-68751 GCA_042091475.1 Alteromonadaceae bacterium | reverse complement strand
CCGCCGCCTGAGCCTCCAAAGCTTGAGCCTGCGCAACCGGACAACGCGGAGCCAGATGCTGATATTAATCTTGGTGACCTAGATTTAAACATTGACGGTCCTGATATTAACATTAGTGGGCCAGGCGCAATGCGTGCTGATGGCGAGGCAACACCGATTGTGAGGATTGATCCCAAGTATCCAATCCAAGCGGCTCGTGATGGTAAAGAAGGTTGGGTTAAACTTACCTTTACAATTAACCAAGTGGGCGGTGTTCAAGACGTTAAGGTATTGGAAGCGCAGCCACGCCGTATATTTGATCGTGAAGCGGTACGGGCACTTAAGAAGTGGAAGTACAAGCCAAAGATTGAAAACGGTAAGCCGGTAGTTCAACTTGGACAAAAAGTCCAACTTGACTTCACGTTGGAGAAATAATGATGAAGAAAAATTATTCATTATTGGCTAAGTCGTCGATATCAGCCCTTGTCGCAGGTTTATTTGCTGTCGTACTATCTACGTCAGCGATTGCCCAAGACAAGGAAGCTAAAGCTAAACCTAAATCAGTCTACAAGCCACCGGTTGTCTGTGCTGGTTACAAACCAGGAAAGACAAACTTGGTTGGTGAGCGTGCGGGTAAAAAGGTTCAAAAAGCATTTGAAGCGTACCAAGCTGAAGATCTTGATGAAGCAATTCGGATACTTAAAGAAACCAAAACGAAAGAGGGCTTTGATACCGCTTACGTGTACAAGTTTCTGGGTAACTTAGTAGCGTCTAAAGAGGGCGGTGCAGAAGAGTCGTTGAAATATTTGGTGCCCGCAGTGGCGACCAAACAACTTAATGATAACGAGCACGCAGCGACCCTGAAATTGGTGGCGGACTTGAACATTATGCTTACCAAGTACCAAGACTCAATTAAGTGGTATCAGAAATGGTTGGATTTTACTTGTAAGCAAGACGGTGTTATTTATGCGCGTATCGCAACTGCACATTACGAGCTTGAAGAGTATAGCAAAGTGATTGCACCGGCGGACAATGCAATAAAGTACACAGACAAGGCTAAGATTAAGGCGTTACCTTACCAGCTTAAGTTACAGTCGTATAACGAACGTAAAATGTATAAAGATGCATTAAAAGTAGCTGAAGAAATGGTTCGCGTATTTCCTGATGAGGCCAAGTGGTGGACTATGTTGGGTGCATTTTACATGCAGACAGAGGATTATAAGAAAGCCTTGTCTACTTATGAAATGGCAAACTTACGTGGTTTCCTTACGAAGCCTAACCATTTGAAAGGATTGTCTCAGTTATATTCAACAAACGATATTCCTTACAAAGCAGCGCTTGTTTTAGAGAATGCATTGAAGTCCGGCTTGATTAAAGCTGATGATAAAATGTATGGGTCCGTCGCTAATTCTTACCATCAGTCGAAGCAGTTTGAAAAAGCTGCCTACTATTATGGTAAACAAGCAGATGTTAATAAGGACCCTGATGTCTACAGAAAGCAAGGCACCTTGTTGTTAATGGCTGAGAAGTATTCCGGAGCTGTAACTGCGTTGAAGAAAGCGCTTGATGCAGGTTCAGATAAGCAAGGCCGAATTAATTTAGCAATTATGGAAGCTTATTTTTATCAGAATAAATTTAGAGAAGCTTACACTTATGTGAAAAGAGCGGCTAAGTTCAAAGATGGTAAACGTACCGCTACTGGTTGGAAGCCTTACATTGAACGTAAGATGCGAAACCGGAAAATTAAGTACTAGAAAAAGCTCCGAAAGGAGCTTTTTTTTTGCATTGGTGAAATATATTTCGACGATAGGCGTTCTTTATATTAGAACGTTAAACCACAAGGAAATATATATGAAATCAAATGCACTAGTTACTACTGTTGGCTCTGTTATGTTAACCGCCGCGGCCTTATCATCTTCTCAAGCAACGGCGAGTATGTTCTCAATTGACACTTTACCCTCAGGCTACCAACAAGCACCTTCTGAAGGTAAATGTGGCGAAGGTAAGTGTGGCGGCAATAAACCATCTAAGGTAGAAAAAGAGGGCAATTGCGGGGAAGGTAAATGCGGTGCTAAAAAACCATCTAAGGTAGAAAAAGAGGGTAAGTG
>JBELHI010000002.1:65410-66564 GCA_042091475.1 Alteromonadaceae bacterium | reverse complement strand
GGGAAGGTAAATGCGGTGCTAAAAAACCATCTAAGGTAGAAAAAGAGGGTAAGTGCGGGGAAGGTAAATGCGGTGCTAAAAAACCATCTAAGGTAGAAAAAGAGGGTAAGTGTGGAGAAGGTAAATGTGGTGGCAAAACGCCGTCTAAGATTGAAAAAGAAGGAAAATGTGGCGAAGGTAAATGTGGCGCCAATTAAAGCTAATATAGCGCTTGTTGTAATAAACTGGCTGTTTAATAACAGTTAAGTACGACAACAATAAGGTGGTGTGTTTACGCCACCGGATCTTTTAGAGGAAAGACGATGAGTGTTGGTTTAGGTCTTAGGCGTGAAATGTTATCTGAGCTTGATGGGCAGTTACCCTGTAGTGTTGATTTTTGGGAGATAGCACCTGAAAATTGGATGACATTAGGCGGAAAATATAGTGAAATCCTATACCACTTGGCTAAGCAAGCTACTTTTTATTGTCACGGACTTTCACTGTCAATAGGCAGCAGTGATCCCTTAGATACGGATTTTGTTAAAGACGTTGGTAGGTTTCTTGAGAAGCATTCCATCGTTCAATACAGTGAGCACTTAAGCTATTGTTCTGACCACGGTCATTTTTATGATTTATTACCTATTCCATTCACTAAAGATGCGGTGACTCATACCGCAGACCGTATTAAGCGGGTGCAGGATATACTTCAACGCCCGCTAGTGATTGAGAATGCCTCCTATTATTGTGCGCTGGGTCAGGAAATGTCCGAGTTAGAGTTTACCTTATCTGTACTGGAAGCGTCCGATTGTGAATTATTATTAGATGTTAATAATGTGTATGTGAATTCAATCAATCACAACTACGACGCCAAACAGTTCATAAGGGCAATGCCAAGTGATAAACTGCGCTATTTACATGTTGCTGGCCATTATGAAGAGGCACCTGATTTGTTGGTGGACACTCACGGTAGTACCGTGACGGATAAAGTGTGGAATTTATTGTCGGAAACTTACCAGTGCCATGGTGTACTTCCTACCCTATTAGAACGAGACTTTAATATTCCACCAATAGAGGAGCTTCTGCGAGAAGTCGAGATAATTAGAACGCTTCAATCTGCTAATGTAGGCCAAGGAAGCTAAGTGGACTTCAAACAGATACAAGCTCAATTCGTTGAC
>JBELHI010000002.1:0-65310 GCA_042091475.1 Alteromonadaceae bacterium | reverse complement strand
TGTAGGCCAAGGAAGCTAAGTGGACTTCAAACAGATACAAGCTCAATTCGTTGACCATCTTAGGGACCCTGAGAATACTATGCCGCCAAAAGGAATTGAACCTAGACGTATAAAAGTTTATCAGGATTTACTGTTCAACAATATAGTGAGTTTTATAACATCAGCTTTTCCTGTGACTCAGAGTCTTTACGAAGAACAGAGCTGGCTTGAATTGGTCCGCACATTTTTTATCAAACACAAAAGCAAAAGCCCACATTTTATTGAGATTAGCAAAGAATTTGTCGTATTTTTGAATCAGCAATACGTGTTACAGGATAGTGATCCAGAATGCCTTTTGTATTTGACTCACTATGAATGGCTAGAAGTGGATGTCAGCGTTGACACTGGTGTGATGGCGGGGAGTTATTACTCAAAAGGCCCGATTACATCGGTTACACTGGTACCGTCTGCACGTTTAGCGCAGTATCCTTTGCCGGTGCATCAGATTACTTCTAATTACCAACCTTCGATAGTTCCCGATAATCTGTATTATTATTTGGTGTTTCGTGACCAAAGTCACAAGGTGATCTTTAAACAAGTCTCTGCCATCGTAATGAGCCTTTTACAGCCATTGATTAAAGAAGACTTTGTTTCCCCATTACAGCTGGTAAAGCATTTACGGGAGCAATTACCACAGTTACAATTACAGCAACTCGAGCTTCAAGTGAACCAAGTGCTCGACGAATTACTACAAAGTGGTGCCCTAACGGTGCATAGTTAGACAAAAATACTCTTGGCGATAGTAGATATCGACGCATTAGAAAATTGTTTACGATATTGCACTATGAATAGGTAGCATATTGTTTTACCATTCGGTGTCTGATGGATTAGTGGTTGCCGTGCGGAATTCATGTAACGGTATCAGGCGTACAATAACGAACACTGTAAATTTGAATAATCATAGTGTTGTATCCACGCCGTTAAAGCTGCTATTTGTCGGTTTATTCGTATATTATATTTAGAAACTCGATAGTATTAGGAACCATTGTGCCTAAAAATTATATTAAGTCTGTCATAAAAACAGTGCCAGATTATCCAAAACCAGGAATTATGTTCCGAGATGTAACTTCATTACTTGATGACCATCAAGCTTTTTCTAACACCATAGAGTTACTTGCGGAACACTACGGCCCAATGGGCTTTGACAAAATAGCAGGGACAGAGGCACGAGGCTTTCTGTTTGGTGCGCCATTGGCTCTGAAATTGGGTATTGGATTTATTCCAGTTCGCAAACCCAACAAGTTACCAAGAGAAGTGATATCTCAAGAGTATCAGCTTGAATATGGCACTGACGTACTAGAGATACACAAAGACTCAGTATTACCTGGTGAAAAGGTATTGATGATTGATGACCTATTGGCGACGGGTGGCACGATAGAGGCCACAGCGAAGCTAATTCGCGCTCTCGGCGGTATTGCAGAACATGCAGGTTTTGTGATTGAATTGCCAACGTTGGGTGGTGGACAACGGCTTGAAAACATGGGTGTAGCACCCTATTCGCTATGCGAATTTGACGGTGAATAAACACGCATGAGCTATCAGGTACTCGCAAGAAAATGGCGTCCAAGCACTTTTTCCCAATTAGTGGGACAAGAGCATGTGGTTAACGCTATTGTTAATGGGTTAACGCAGCAGCGGTTGCATCATGCCTATTTGTTTGCGGGTACTCGCGGTGTCGGTAAAACGACTATTGCACGTATTTTTGCCAAGAGTCTTAATTGTGAGCAAGGCACCAGTGCTGAGCCCTGCGGTGTATGCGATACCTGCAGAGATATTGACCAAGGTCGATACGTTGATTTGTTGGAAATTGATGCAGCATCCCGCACCAAGGTAGAAGACACCAGAGAAATCCTTGATAACGTACAGTACAAGCCAACCCGGGGTAAGTATAAAGTTTACCTGATTGATGAAGTCCACATGTTGTCCAAACATAGCTTTAATGCCTTGCTTAAGACACTGGAAGAACCACCTAGCCATGTGAAGTTTCTGTTAGCCACCACGGACCCACAAAAGTTACCGGTAACTATCTTAAGCCGGTGTTTACAGTTCAACTTGAAAGCTTTATCCAAAGAACAAATCGAACAACAATTGGCTTACGTGTTGGGAAAAGAAAATATCGCCTACGACACGTCAGCTATAAATTACTTAGCGCGTTCTGCACGTGGCAGTATGCGCGATGCCTTAAGCTTAACTGACCAAGCTATTGCACAAGGTAATGGTAAGGTTGAACAAACATCCGTAGTGGACATGCTAGGACTAATGGATGCTAATCAGTTAGTACCATTATTGATGGCAATCTTAAATGCGGAGCACAAAAAGGCGTTTGAATTATTTGAAAAAATGGCTGAGAAAGCGCCTGACTATGAACGTCTGCTTTCGGAATTACTCAGCGTTTTACATCAAATCGCATTGACACAATATGTACCCCAAGCTTGTAAAGTTGACACCAATGTAGCCAAGGCACTGTATACACTGGCGCAAAAACTACCACCAGAGCAAGTTCAATTACAGTATCAAATAGCCCTCCAAGGCCGTAAAGACTTACCGTTTGCTAGTGAACCCAAAAGTGGCTTTGAAATGACTATGCTACGGATGATGAGTTTTAATCCTGAGCGGGAGATGGTCGCGCACACTGAGATAACACAACTAATCGCCAGTGAACCGGTGCCTAAATCCTCGGAAAACCCTTCGGTAGCGGTCGACACACCGGCCAATCAGGCCGTTAGTGAAACAGCACAAGTAGAGGCTGAGACACATCTCCCCTTAGATAACTCAGGGGCATATGTAGAAACAAATCAATCGGTATCCCGCGCTGCTGAGACGAAACCATTGCCGGCATCTCACGATGTTGGAGTCAGTGATGTATCAGCTGATATTGACTACTCAGAACAGCAAGAGCACGCGATGCATGAACAACTCATGTATGAGCAACAGATGGTAGAGATGCAAGCTGAGGATGCACGGGGTCCGGTCAGCCAGCCACAACAAGCACCACTGCAGCAGAGCGAATCTGTAGCTACTACTGATGACACAGACGCGCTGTTGGCGTTACACACAGAGTTAGCGCAAACCACCAGTGTTGAGCCAGTAAAAAAAAACATCAGTGACGCGTCAGTAACAAAACAAGACAACCCTATCGCTGAATTATCATTTACCCGTGAATCCATTAGCGCTGAAACACCTCCGTGGCTAGAACAAAGCAGCGATACGAAATCACCCATTAACATCAAAAAAACAGCGTCAGAGGTGATTGAGCAAGCGCCTAAGGTAACCTTTGATGCGGCTCAGCCAATTGCGGCAGATGTGACTATTGATGTACCGGTATTTGATGACGTGGGGACTAAAATTGTCAAGGCCGCGCAGCTGGACTCATGGAGTGAGCTAATTGAGTCGCTAAACCTCATGGGGTTGGTAAAACAGCTGGCCTTGTGCAGTAGTTATTCAAAAAACGGTGAGCTAGTGGTACTTGAAGTGCTACCAGAGAAGCAGGATTTGTGCACAGTATCGGCTCAACACACTATCCAACAGGCCTTAAGTGAGCATTTTGGTATTCATATCACACTTGAGATAGCCTTGAGTAAGGCAACAAATGCCCCCGTTGCAATCCAACAAGAGATCGGCACTAGCCGACAACAACATGCAGAATCAGTCATTGAGCATGACCCCTCATTACAACAATTACAGCGTACTTTTGGTACGGTGCTAATTAAAGACAGTATTAAACCCCGGTAGTAACTAAACAAAGAGAGAAACATTATGTTTAAAGGTGGCATGGGAAATATCATGAAGCAAGCGCAGCAAATGCAGGAGCGCATGCAAAAGGTACAAGAAGAAATCGCTGCGATGGAAGTCACAGGTGAGTCAGGTGCTGGTTTAGTCAAGGTTGTAATGTTGGGCAATCACAATGTACGTCGCGTAGAGATTGATGATAGCTTAATGGAAGACGACAAAGAAATGATTGAGGACCTGGTTGCAGCGGCAATCAACGATGCGGTTCGTCGGGTTCAGGAAACGTCGAAAGAAAGAATGGCAGATGTCACGGGCGGTATGCAATTACCACCGGGGATGAAAATGCCGTTCTAACGGCTGCCTTAATATGAAGTTTAGTCCCCTTATTAATGAGTTGATTACGCAATTGAAATGCTTGCCTGGTGTTGGCCAAAAGTCAGCCCAACGCATGGCATTTCAACTGTTAGAGCGCAATCGCGGCGGCGCCGTAAAACTGGCCAATGCATTACATGATGCCATGGAGCACGTTACCCATTGCTCAGGTTGCAGGACTTTCACCGAAGCAGATATTTGTGATATTTGTGCCAGTGAAAAGCGCCAACAAGCTGGCGTCCTGTGTGTCGTGGAGTCGCCACAAGATGTGGTTGCCATTGAGCAAACCGCTGCGTTTTTTGGCACCTATTTTGTACTTATGGGGCACCTGTCTCCTATTGATGGTATTGGACCCAGTGATCTCGGCCTTGATCAGCTAGTAGCGATACTCAATAAGGGTTCTATCAAAGAAGTTGTGTTAGCCACTAATCCAACAGTAGAGGGCGAAGCAACTGCTCACTACATTGCCGCCCTGTGCCAAGATAGAGATATTCAAGCAACGCGAATTGCCCACGGTGTACCAATTGGTGGTGAACTAGAGTTTATTGATGGTAGTACCTTGTCCCACGCCCTCGCTGGAAGAAGAAAGTTGTAAATTTATTGCTTATTGCTAGTTGAATTTCGAAGTACTGACCATATCTCCCTGACTATACATTGATTCTATTCGATTGGGAGATTACCTATTATGGCTGAAGCCACTCATCAGGAAACGTTTGGTTTTCAAACAGAAGTTAAGCAATTATTACAGCTAATGATCCATTCTTTGTATTCAAACAAAGAAATTTTCTTACGGGAGCTAGTGTCTAATGCTGCCGACGCTGCCGACAAGTTACGCTTCAAAGCACTATCTAACGACTCACTCTATGAGAATGACGGCAGCTTACGTGTCCGTTTAGCCGTTGATAAAGAGGCGGGGACCATTACTATCAGTGACAACGGTATCGGCATGAACCGAGATGATGTGATCGCGAACCTAGGTACGATTGCTAAATCAGGAACTGCTGATTTCTTTAAAAATTTATCTGGTGATCAAGCACAAGACTCACAGTTGATTGGTCAGTTTGGTGTTGGTTTTTACTCAGCGTTTATCGTGGCAGATAAAGTGACCGTGCGTTCACGTGCCGCTGGTGACGACGTCGCAAAGGGTGTTGAATGGATTTCAGCTGGTGAGGGTGAATTTTCTGTTAGCGACATTGAAAAGTCAGACCGTGGTACTGACATTGTTTTACACTTAAGAGATGATGAAAAAGAATTCTTAGATGATTGGCGTTTACGTTCAATTGTAGGTAAGTATTCAGATCATATCAGCATCCCTGTTGAAATGTTTAAAGAGGAAGTACCTGAGAGTGACGGCCCAGATGGTGAAAAGACCCCAGCGGTACCTGCAACATGGGAATCAGTTAACCGTGCGACAGCGTTGTGGACACGCGACAAGTCAGACATTTCAGAACAAGAGTACAATGAATTCTACAAACACGTAAGTCATGATTTTCAAGATCCGTTAGTGTGTGCTCACAATCGCGTAGAGGGAAAGACAGAATACACAAGCTTGTTATATATACCGTCAAAAGCACCGTTTGATTTGTGGAACAGAGATCAGAAAACAGGTCTTAAATTGTATGTGCAACGAGTTTTCATCATGGATGACGCAGAGCAGTTTATGCCGACCTATTTACGCTTTGTCAAAGGCTTATTGGACTCCAATGACTTACCGTTGAATGTATCTCGCGAGATTTTACAAGACAATAAGGTAACACAAGCTATTCGTCAGGGTTGTACCAAACGCGTGTTATCAATGTTAGAGCGCATGGCGAAGAATGACGCAGAGAAATATCAGTCTTTCTGGGGTGAGTTCGGTAACGTCATCAAAGAAGGTCCTGCTGAAGATGCAGGCAATAAAGAAAAAATTGCTGGCTTGTTGCGTTTTGCTTCAACCGATGGTGACAGCAATGCACAAACCGTGTCATTGGCTGACTACATTGAGCGTATGAAAGAAGGACAGGATAAAATCTATTTTATCACTGCTGATAGCTATCAAGCCGCCAAGAGCAGCCCGCATTTAGAGATCTTCAAAAAGAAAGGGATTGAAGTGTTGTTGATGTCTGATCGCGTTGATGAGTGGTTGATGTCGCATTTAAGTGAATTTAGCGAAAAGCAATTCCAGTCAATTACCAAAGGTGCATTGGACTTGGGTGATTTGGATGATGAGGATAGCAAAAAAGCTCAAGAAGAAGCAGAAAAGCAAGTTGAGGGTCTGACTGAACGGGTGAAATCTGTGTTGGGTGATAGAGTAAAAGAGGTGAAATTGACTCATCGATTAACAGAATCACCAGCGTGTATTGTTGCCGACGAGAACGGCATGTCAACGCAAATGTTAAAACTTATGGAAGCAGCAGGGCAACCTGTACCTGATATTGAATACCATTTTGAATTAAACCCTGAGCATGCATTAGTGACATTACTTGCCGACGAGCAAGATGAAACTCGTTTTGCGCAGTGGGCAGACGTTCTGTTTGATCAGGCTCGCTTGTCAGAGCAAGGTTCACTTGAAGACCCCGCGGCATTTGTTAATAGGTTAAATAGCTTATTGATGACCTTGTCCAAGTAATAGTATTGGCCAGCAGGTGTCTTCCTGACTGGCCATAAATTTTACATTCTCAGATCTCAAATTAGTCAACCTCTTGAATCACGCGGCCATAATGTGTAAAGTCGCGGTTTACTCGTTGTTGACAATCAAAGGACATTTACATGCGAATTATCCTCCTCGGCGCACCCGGTGCCGGTAAAGGCACTCAAGCTCAGTTTTTGATGGGCAAGTTTGGCATTCCCCAAATATCAACTGGCGATATGTTGAGAGCTGCTATTAGTGCTGGTACTGAACTTGGCTTAGCGGCGAAAAAAGTCATGGACGAGGGTAAGCTAGTTTCCGATGAACTAATTATTGGCCTAGTGAAAGAACGAATAGCACAGGCTGACTGCGACAATGGCTTTTTACTCGACGGTTTTCCGCGAACTATTCCGCAAGCGGATGCTATGAAAGATAATGGCATCGCGATTGACCATGTGATTGAGTTTGACGTCAGTGACGAAGTGATTGTTGAACGTATGAGCGGACGTCGCGTGCATTCTGCGTCAGGCCGTGTTTACCATGTGGTTTATAACCCGCCAAAGCAAGAAGGTAAAGATGACCAGACGGGTGATGACTTAAGCATCAGACCAGACGATGTTGAAGAGACCGTGCGTAAGCGTTTAGGTATTTACCACGAGCAAACTAAACCTCTTGTCAGTTATTACAACGCCGAAGCAACAGCCGGCCATTGTGCTTACCATAAACTGGACGGTACATTACCCGTAGAGAGTGTGAGTAAAATACTTGCCGAACTCCTTAACGCGTAATTATTCTGTGTTGGCGCTAGCTTATTAGCGCCAACGACATTGAGGGCCTCATCAATTGGGCAACTGCCAATTAGACTAAAGCGCTCAACTGCAATCATCTTCATATTCTATCGTTACAGGTCATTCAAGCCAGGTGATGCTCTATATCACGCCAATAATTCAATTATTTGTAAAATATCAAATAAGATGATTAATTATCATATTCTCCACCCTTATGGTAACCTTGTTTACTAAGTATACAATTTCTTCATAAAGGGTATTAGTGGTCATGTCTCGGCGGTTTTTAATTGTTGCAGTATGCTGTTTTTTTTCAGTGCTAGCGCAAGTACATGCCGAATCATCAGTCAGTTCGTTAAAGGACTTAGTATCTGCATTAGGCAAAGATTATGATGAGCACATTTATATCAATCCCGCGCGTATTGAGCAAGGCGCCGCAGATATAATTAATACCTATCCCGTTGCTTTGGATAGCCATGATGAATCATGGGTGGCTGTTCGCGCTATCTATGTTGAGGCGTTGCTCATGCAGGGTAAGTTTCAGGCGGTCTATGAGCATTACCTCGCTCATCAAGACAAAGTTTCTGCATTACCACCATCATCTAGCCTACCGTATTTGTTGAATGCCCATGCCTACGTATGCTTGCATTTGGCGCTTTGTGACCCATTGCCGATGCTGGAAAGGGCAAAAATAGTCTCCGAACAATTTGATAATATTGACGCCCGCCTAACGGTGTACTCTCAGTTGATTGAATATTATATAGAAAAAAGTGATTACGTTAATAGCCTGTTGCTAAGTGAGCTTGGTTTGGCTCAAGCAAGGCAACACAAACTTGTTGATCATCAAGGTGCTTTTCACGCCACACTAGGAAATATTTATCTTCACCTGGGCCAACAAGCGCGTGCAGTAGAGCACCTACAGAACTCTGTCGCATTATTCCAAAAATTAGGGATGCTAGAGCACGTGGCTGCTGGTACAGAGGCACTATTTCTGGCTCATTACCCAAATGATATGCAGCGAGCCAAACAACACTTATTACGTTTGCAAGCCATGGGTAACGAGTATCACAGAGAATCTTCAATGCCCTTTTATAAAGCACTAATAGTCAAGTATATTGACAAGGACAATGATGCTGCCAAAACCTTGCTCGAAAGCATTCGTGACGATTATCAAACCGTGTTTTTGTACAATCGGGCGGTTAATTATGTTGTTGAGTTGGGCTCGGTGTATTTAGCCCTCGGTCAGGCGCAAGAAGCGGGCGTCTTATTGAATGAATTTGAAACCTACAGACAAACCTTAAAGTTTTTACCAGACTCAGACTACGAGCACGTATTGTTGCATTTCAAAGGGAGAGTTAGTGAAGAGCTTGGTGATGTTTCGGGTGCGTTAGCTCTGTACCGTGAGTACGCAGACCTGGTGGAAAAAGATTATAAACGGCGGTTGGCCCAGCAAGTGTCATATTATCAACTACTGATCGATACTCAGGCAGTTGAAAAAGAGCGTGATAAATTATCGATGGAGAATACCAATACAGCCCTTGCCTTGGCGGCGAGTGAACAAGAGCGGGGACGTCAGCGTTATGCCGTGATTATATTGTTATTTGCAGTATTAATTGTGTTGTTGTTTGTTTATCGTCAGACGCGCTTGAAAAATAATCTGTCGAAGATGGCTAAGATCGACGTGGTTACCCGTGTTTACACCCGTATGTACCTAGTTAACGTAATAAGACGGCAACCGCGTATTACGCAACAAGCGACCGCTTGTTGTCTGATTGACCTTGATGATTTTAAGTCACTAAATGACAAATATGGCCACCTATATGGTGACCATGTACTACGAGAAGTTGGCCGCTGCCTACACAAAGCATTTTGCAATACCAATTCGTTATTCGGCCGTTGGGGTGGCGAAGAATTTTTGCTGATTTCTTGGAGTACAGAAGTCCAGCTTCAAGAGCAGCTAGCGGTATTTAAACAACTGCTCAGCGAGATATTGATTAATGGCGAAACCGTTGCTGAATCCATTACTGCTACCGTTGGTATGTCTTTACATGGTTCAGAAAAGCCAACATCGATAAACGATAGCATTGAATATGCCGACCAATTAATGTATCAGGGTAAGTTTACTGGTAAGGATAAGCTGGTTAGCGGATGTGTCCTGTAAACTAATCAGCTGGGTTATTGAATGAGGAGATTGTTGTGGTTTATCTTTGCTTAATGACCTGTGTTTGGGCGTTCTCATTTAGCTTGATTGGGGTTTATCTCGCTGGTCAAGTTGATCCTTGGTTTTCAGGTTTTAGCCGAGTCACGGTTGCCTTGTGTGTGTTTTTACCTTTTCTCCGCTGGCGCTCAATACCTCAGACGCTGCTGTTGCGATTAGTCATCATAGGCGCTGTACAAATTGGTGCTATGTACGGCTTTTACTATCAATCATTTCTCTACCTCACGGTGCCTGAAGTATTGCTATTTACAGTGATGACACCGGTGTACATTACCTTACTCAATGACTGTATCAGTCGCCAATTTAGGCCCCGGTATTTACTTGTGGCTGTCGTCGCTGTGTTAGGCGCTATCGCTATTCGTTATAACACCTTATCTGGTGACTATTGGTTTGGCTTATTGTTAGTCCAAGGCGCCAATTTGAGCTTTGCTGCTGGGCAAGTATTTTACAAAAGGATAACGCGTCCTGACGGATTTACCCATAGACACAGTTTTGCTTGGTTTTTTGTTGGTGCGTGGGTGGTGACGTTAGTGACGATGATGATGTTCGGCAATTGGCAAAAACTGCCTACCACTCAAACACAATGGGGAATTTTGCTATATTTGGGCCTTGTGGCATCAGGTGGCGGCTATTTTCTTTGGAATAAAGGCGTTAGTCAGGTGTCAGTGGCAACCACGGCTGTAATGAATAATGTGTTAATACCTGCGGGTTTGGTTGTGAACTTAATACTTTGGAACCGCAGTGTTGAATGGGGTAGTTTGCTTGTCGGCACTATTTGTATTGGAGCCGCGCTGGCTTTGTGCTATTGGTTTGATAAGCCTTCAGATGCTTGAGACAAAGGCAGGTCACATCGTTATGACCTGCCAGTTTAACATTAATTTATAACCCTTTAACGCCCATATTGAATAATGTGAAGCTGTAAATATCAGCATATTGTTCAATGGTTTTTGATATCGGTGTGCCTGCACCATGGCCTGCATCGGTCTCAATTCTAATTAACGTCGGTGCTGGTCCAGATTGTTTATCCTGAAGCTCAGCAGCAAATTTAAACGAGTGAGCTGGCACAACACGATCATCGTGATCGCCGGTTGTAACCATTGTTGCAGGATAGTGTGTACCCGCTTTGACATTGTGTACAGGGGAATAATTTAACAGGTAGTCAAACATCTCCTTATTGTCATTCGCGGTACCGTAATCATATGCCCATCCCGCACCTGCGGTGAATGTGTGGTAACGCAGCATGTCTAAAACCCCAACCGCGGGTAGTGCAACAGCAAATAATTCTGGACGCTGGGTAATGGTTGCCCCTACCAATAGCCCGCCATTAGATCCACCTTGTATTGCCAATTTCTGAGGTTGGGTGTATTGGTTATCAATTAAGTACTCAGCGGCGGCGATAAAGTCGTCAAATACGTTTTGCTTTTGCATCTTGGTACCGGCGTCATGCCATGCTTTACCGTATTCACCACCACCCCGTAAATTAGCTACAGCGTAGATACCACCTTGCTCCAACCATGCGGCTCTTGATGAGCTGTAAGACGGCGTCAAGCTTATGTTAAAGCCCCCATAACCATACAAGATGGTGGGCGTCTTACCAGTGATTTCAAGATCTTTTTTATGGGTAATAATCATAGGTACTTTGGTGCCATCTTTTGACGAATAAAATACTTGTGTCGAGATGTATTGCTCTGAGTCAAAAGCGGTCTTTGGTTTTTGGTATAGCTCAGTCTGCCCGCGGGCTAAATCCAATGTGTAGATGGTTGCAGGGGTATGATAATTAGTAAAACTAAAGTATGCCTTGGTTGCTTTTTGCTTGTCGCTAAAGCCCCAAGCGGTGCCGACGCCGGGTAATTTGATGTCGCGTAATTTTTTACCATTGTAAGTATATTGTTGAACATGGCTGATTGCATCAATCATGTAACTCGCAAATAAGTAGCCGCCAGCGGTACTCATTGAAAGCACATTATCTGTTTCCGCGATAACGTCTTGCCAATATTCAGGTGCGGGTGACCCTGCATCAACTTTTACTAAGCGTTTATTGGGAGCCCCAAGGTTGGTCACAAAGTATAGTGTAGAGCCTTTATTGTCTAACAAATATGTATCTGAATCAGTATGATCCAATATTGTTACCAAGGCGCTGTCGTTTTTTTTAAGGTCTTTCAAAAACAGCTTGTTACCTGATGTTGATGTACTTGCGTAAATCATCAAAAAGCGCTGGTCCTCCGATACGCCGGCTGATATGTAACGGTGTTTTTCTGCCTCGCTACCGCCAAAAATGAGTCGGTCATCTGCTTGACTGGTACCCATCGCATGATAATACACTTTATGCTGATCTGTTTTTGCTGACAATTCACTGCCTTTCGGCTTGTCATAACTTGAGTAGTAGAATCCCTTGGTCCCTAACCAACTAATGCCACTGAACTTGACGTCAACCAAGGGAGCCCCCAACAATGTCTTTGTCTGGGTATCCATGACGTAGACTTTCCGCCAGTCGCTGCCACCTTCGGAAATTTGGTAGGCTGCAAGACTGCCATCTTGAGAGAAGCTAATACCAGACAAAGAGGTGGTGCCGTCGGTGCTAAAGGTGTTTGGATTAAGAAATACCTCTACCTTACCCTTGGGGTCTTTGCGATAGAGAACCGCGTGGTTTTGCAATCCATCGTTTTTATAGAAATAACTGAAATTACCTTCGGTGAATGGCGCGCTCAAGCGTTCATAATCAAATAACACTTGTAACCGAGTAGCAAGATGTGAACGGAAAGGTATTTGTTTGAGGTAGTCTTGGGTTAATTTATTTTGACGGCCTACCCAATCAGCAGTTTGGTCACTCATGTCATCTTCTAACCACCGATAATTATCTACTACTTGAGTGTCAAAAAACGTATCGATGACAGGTGTTTTAATGGTTGCAGGGTATTTAATTACGGACATTGCTGAGTTCTCTTTGGTATCCGACTTCGGGTTATTGGCCGTTGTGGTGTAGTTCTGGCAAGCTGTGGTTAGCAGCGCTGCCATGACCAGTAATTTTTTCATTCGTTGTGCTCCGAGCTTATAGACACTTTACTATAAAGGATTGTCAATCTGGTGCAATGTTTCTGCGTACCTTGATTGCAGATAACAGCATTTTATGGTTGCGTATTATGCACAAACGAGGGAACGCCAATCATTCAAAGTTTGTTTATAAAGCTCTATATACTTGGCGGTAATTTGAATAGCAGGTAGCGAAGTAATATTGGATTCTATTTGGTAAGCTCCCTAGGATAACAAAGACGACAAGTGCACGTATGAAATATTAATTTAAACCGTTTTAAGATTGATGCGTACCAATAGGTCATCACTACAAGGGATATTTATGAAAACAGGATTATTAAACAGCTGTTTAGCTTTCATGGCACTCATCAGCACGTCAACATTTGCCGATCGGGGGACGTCACGCGATGCGGTTGATCCTTTTGGATGGGTTTATGGTGGTGCAGTTAACGTTTCGGAGCAATTGTATAAAGGGTTTGAAACTCGCTCCATGCTAATCCCTTTTGTAGGTTATCGCGGTGAGCGTCTGCAGGTGTTTGGGCCATTTGTGACCTACGATTTAACGTCATCAGAAGGTTGGAGCTTGAATGCTAGGTTGTCACCGAGGTTTGGTAGTTTTGATGAGCAGGATAGCCCCACCTTTGCTGGTATGGCTCCCCGAAAGACATCTCTTGATGTTGGCTTAGGGCTACGCTACGAGTGGCAAGACCTACGACTATCTTTATCTGCTGTCGGAGATGTACTAGGTCACTCCAAAGGCTCGGAGAGTACCCTGTCAGCGAGTAAGGTGTTCCGTTACGGTCCGTTCTTTTTTGAACCTTCTGTAAGCTTATCTTTACAGGATCAGAGCTTGGTAGACTACTATTATGGTGTTAGGTCATCGGAGGCGACCAGTCAACGAGTGGCTTATAGAGCCGACGCAGCGCTAAACAAAGCCATTGGGTTTTCTTTCATGACCCCGGTATTATTTAACGGGCTGACGCGCCTGAGCTTGACTTACAATCAGTATGACGATGCTATCGTTGACAGCCCATTAGTGTCAGGTAATAGCGGTATTAGCTCAATGTTAATATTTTCACGCATGTTTTAATTAATTGACTAATAGCTTGTTTTAGCTGTCATCGCGGCACCTAGCCGACCCGTTACGGTAGATTTTTATACTTCATAAAATTTTGTGGTTGGGCTTCTTTGGCATATACTAATCAGAGATTCATAGCTCTATATTATAGCGCCACATTATGGCGCTTTTTTTATGTTCGCTGTAGCCGTTTGGAGGCGTTGATGATAAGCCAATTAGTTTCGAAAAAAATCAGTAGCAAAATTATATCTACCGTTTTAGGTGTGATTGTGATGCTGGTCATTGCGGTGGCAATTGTGACCAATCTTAACATGGCTAAAATCACTGAAAATGTACAACAAAAAACGGCTAAAGCGTTATTAGATAATGGACGATCCTTGATCCAAGCGCAGTCGCTCGTGCAGGCTGAAGTGGTAGCGAATAGTGTGGAAAGTGCTCTCAAGGTTGCCCAGACGTTTGCCGCTGATATCGCATTATTCCATGACCGCTATCAACAATATGGTATGACTGCCTCCCAAGCCCGTGAAGAGGTGAAAATAAAATTAAGAAATGTGTTGGTCAATCATCCCGACTATATGGGTATTATGACACCCATGATAGAGGATAGCTTTGGACCAGATTTTAACTTTGCTGCACCAGGTGACAAAAATCTTGCGCGAGGAATGCTAAGCAATGGGCGAGTAGCGCCTTATTGGTATTATGACAATTCAGAGGTCAAGCTAGACTGGGTAAATTCTCTCACAGACAACAGCAAAAATGGTTATTTCACGTGTCCAAAACAGACCAGAGCAGCTTGCTTAATTGATCCTGATTCTTTTCCGCTAAATGGCATCACCTACCTACTTACAACCATTACTGTACCTATTATCTCAAGCCAAGGTTTCATTGGTTCAGTGGGCGTTGATTTTGATGTTAATTTTGTCGGTGAAATGTTGCGAAAAAGTGATCAAGCATTATTTGGCGGCAAAGGCCAGGTCATACTGGTGAGCAGTACAGGCAGTGTTATTGGTGATAGCGAAGATTCATTTGAGGTCGGCAGTTCTTTAGCTGACACACAGCTCAGTGCCGCCAAAACCTTTGCAACAGCCACACAGAGCAAAGATTCGGTATACATTAACCAAACTGATACCATGACTGAAGTATTCACCCGTACTCAAATTGCTGATGTAAATACCCAATGGTACTTTGTCGTTCGAGTGCCCAACGCAATTATTCAGCAAACTGCCAATGCCTTGACCGCTGATATAAAACAAGTGGCAAATGAAAATACCCAATATTTGTTATTACTCAGTGTTGGTATGGGGTTGATTGCATTTTATATTGCATATCTTTTGGGGCGACGAATTGTTAAACCCATTCAGAGTATTCGAGATGTGGCGCAAAACATGGCTAAAGGAGAAGGTGATTTAACTTGTCACATACAGGTTGATAGTCAGGATGAAAGTGCAGAATTAGCGCACTGGTTGAATTTGTTTATTGATAATTTGGCTGAGATGGTGAGGAACATAAATGATGTAGCGACGGACGTCAGTCATTCATCAACTAAGAACGAAGAGATGGTCCAGTCATGTGGCAGGTTATTATCAGAAAATAAGTTAACCCTTTCTCGTATTATCGAAGAGTCTAAACATATGTCTCAAGCATCTGCTGAGGTAACAGAGAATATTCAGAATGTTGCTAGTATTACTCAAACAACCAATACACGAGCACAAGATAGTCAAAACAGTATGCAAGGCTTAGTAGGGGCAATCAATCAAGTTAACAAAGAGGTTAAAGTCGCGACTCATGTGATTGAAAGCTTGAACAGTAATATTGAACAGATCCACGACATTTTGAGCAGTATTCAGGCTATCGCAGATCAAACAAATTTACTGGCGCTAAACGCCGCCATCGAAGCTGCAAGAGCGGGCGAACAAGGGAGAGGTTTTGCCGTTGTTGCTGATGAAGTTCGCACCTTAGCAGCCAATACCCAGCAAGCTGTAGAGCAAACTAAAGGGATAGTGACCGAAATACAGAAGGGCTCAGAAAGTGCAGTTAATGCGATGCACAAGGGCGGTGACATGTCAGCTTCCACCCTGAAATTGGTGAATAACACAAATGACAACTTATCCGAAATTATTACTTCAATGTCCACCATTACTGACATGACGTCAGTGATTGCCGCTGCCGCCGAGGAGCAAGCTCAGCTAACCCAGAATATGTCTGTTGACGTGACTGCAATGGGTAGCGATGTATCAAATGCTGTTGATACCATGGGCTCCCTCGGAGCTGCATCATCTCAATTGCATAAGGGCAGTCAAGAACTAATAGAAAACGTTAACCGCTTTAAGTTTTAATCTCCACTGACAATTAAGTGACATTTAGCGTATCGCTGGGCTTGTTGGATATTTAATAGGACATTAAACCTACCCGCCTTTGACTGTGGTATTGAGGCAGGTATTTCATTGTTGGAACTAGGGATTTAAAGCAGGCTAAAACCAACGGGTGCCAGCAACTGCTCAAACCCATACAAATTGACATAAATAACGACAGTTTTTTAATACCCTTGTAAGTTAACTTATACCTATCTAATAAGCCACCGCCGAGGGGCAATGCTGGATCGACAAATGAACAACAACTACCCAGGCGTGTTACCGTTACGTGTTCGCCGTTTGGGCCCGTAAGTCCTTCAAAACATTCCAGATGTGCACCCTGGTTTTTAGTGCCTATAAGAAAATCGGCGAGTGCAACGGGCTTGTCAGTATTGTGGCCATATTCAGGATCCCTTGAGGTCATCTCCGTAGACATGACAAATTGAGCTGACGGAGGGAGCTACAAGCCTAAAGTAATACAAGGACCTAAAATAAGTATATTTTACATATAATTAGTATATAAAAATTATGCATAAGTACTGACTATCCAGCATAAAAATCAATTTATTACTGATTTTTTTTACTGTAATGGTGATAGTTTTACTGATAAGTGATTAAGTGGTGGGACGGCGTCGCTGGCTATACATGCCGTTGGTACCTCATTAATCACAATGCGGGCTGCAATTAAGCATTATTAATTGCTTATATCAGCCATTCCTCCAAATATTTTCAATAAATTAATGTGTTAATATCGTGTTGCGGTTATGTATTTATTGTGTTTAATCTGCTTAAATATTTATATTTTATGCATAAAAAGTAACCTTGTGACGCTCTCTAGAGGGGTTTTTGGTTGTTTTTTTTCGGCTATCATGGTAAAAATTTCGGTCAAATAAATTGAGTGTAAGGGGTTATCTATGGATACCAACATTACATCTGCACTTGCAGAAGCGTCTGTCCTACTGGGCGTAGGCATGGTTGTAGTCTTTATGTTTTTGAGTCTTCTCATTGGTTCTATTCACGTGATTTCGTGGCTCTGTAGTAAATTCCCTGAGCCGTCACCTGTTAATGAAACCCTTGGTTCACAGCCGATTCAACCGGTTTCTCAAGATGTGTTAGCGGTTATAACAAAAGCTGTTAAACAATATCGCGCCGCAAATTAATTAGAAAGGAAAACACAATGTCTAAACCTTTAGCAATTACTGAATTGGTATTGCGTGACGCTCATCAGTCACTTTTGGCCACCCGCATGCGTTTGGATGATATGTTGCCCATTGCTGCGAAATTAGATGATGTGGGCTACTGGTCTATAGAGTCTTGGGGCGGTGCTACGTTTGATTCATGTATTCGTTACCTTGGTGAAGACCCTTGGCATCGCATTCGCGAGTTGAAAAAAGCCATGCCAAAAACGCCTCAGCAGATGTTGCTAAGAGGTCAAAATCTATTGGGTTACCGACATTATGCTGATGACGTTGTACGTAAATTTGTCGAGCGCGCCCATACCAATGGCGTCGATGTATTCCGTATTTTTGATGCTATGAATGACGTGCGCAATTTGAAAACTGCGGTGAGTGCTGCGGTTGATGTTGGTGCTCACGCTCAAGCAACCTTATCTTATACCGTGAGTCCTGTGCATACCATGCAACTGTGGGTTGATATGGCACAAGAATTGCGCGACTTAGGCGCGCATTCAATCTGTATTAAAGATATGGCGGGTCTATTAAAACCTTATGAGTGTGAGGAGTTAGTTACTCGTATAAAGGAAAAAGTTGATTTGCCATTAGCCATGCAGTGTCATGCAACCACAGGTTTAAGTACAGCAACTTATCAGAAGGCCATTGATGCGGGTATTGATATCCTTGATAGTGCGGTGTCTTCAATGAGTATGACCTATGGCCACAGTGCTACCGAGACGTTGGTTGCTATCGTGGAAGGTACGCAGCGTGATACTGGCTTGGATTTGACTCACTTGGAAGAAATATCCGCATACTTTAGAGATGTGCGTAAAAAATATGCTCAATTTGAAGGCAGCTTAAAAGGTGTTGATGCGCGCATTTTGTTGGCACAAGTACCTGGTGGTATGTTGACTAACATGGAAAGTCAACTCAAGGAGCAAGGCGCTGCTGATAGGCTTGATGAAGTATTAAAAGAGATCCCCAGAGTACGTCAAGATCTCGGTTATATACCGCTAGTAACACCCACTTCTCAAATTGTTGGTACTCAGGCCGTGATAAACGTGCTGTCTGGTGAACGTTATAAGACTATTACCAAAGAAACCGCCGGGGTGTTGAAAGGTGAGTACGGTGCGACCGCAGCACCAGTAGATGCAGATTTACAAACCCGAGTATTGGATGGCGCTGAAGCAATCACCTGTCGTCCGGCGGATGTATTGGACGATGAGGTCGATACCCTGACTAATACCTTTGATGAACTAGTCGCTGAGCATGATTTGAACATTGAGGGTGATAAAATTGATGACGTATTGACCTATGCGTTATTCCCTCAAATTGGTTTGAAATTCTTACAGAATAGAAATAATCCGGACGCGTTTGAGCCGATACCATCTGCTGATGGTGCGCAACAGACGTCAACTGGTTCAGGTAAAGTGGAAAGTTATTCTGTTAAGGTAGAAGGTCGAGTGTATGACGTTGAGGTTGGCCCTTGTGGTGCATTAACGTCAGTTAATGGCCAAGCCGTCAATGGAAGTGCGAGCGTCGCCGCGCCAGTATCTGGTGTTGGAACGGACTTAAAAGCGCCGCTGGCGGGTAACGTATTTAAGTTAAACGTTCGTGTGGGCAGCGCCGTGTCTGAGGGTGATGTAGTGATGATTATGGAAGCCATGAAAATGGAAACTGAAGTCAGAGCCGCAACATCCGGTGTTATCACTGCACTTGACGTGTCTGAGGGTGACAGTGTTACCGTTGGCCAAGCTGTTATGGTTATAGGGTAATTACGATGGAAAAATTTTATACCTTATGGCAGACCACGGCTCTGGCGAATTTTGAGCTAAAGCAAATAATAATGATGGCAGTGGGAGCGCTTCTACTGTATTTGGCGATAGTCCGCAAATTTGAGCCTTTGTTGTTGTTACCTATTGGCTTTGGAGCAATTCTTACTAATATCCCCCTCGCTGGGTTTAGTGAACCCGGTGGTTTACTGTACTTAGTTTATGATGTGGGTATCAAATCTGGCGTCTTTCCATTATTGATTTTTATGGGGGTAGGTGCGCTCACTGATTTTAGTGCGCTAATTGCAAATCCTCGTATGTTGTTACTGGGGGCGGCTGCACAATTTGGTATTTTTGCTACCTTGTTTGGCGCTATCGCATTAAATGCAGTACCTGGCTTAGAATTTTCCATGTCAGACGCTGCAGCCATTGCAATTATTGGTGGTGCAGATGGTCCAACAGCTATTTTCTTAGCCTCCAAGTTGGCGCCTGAGTTATTGGGCGCCATTGCGGTAGCTGCATACTCTTACATGGCACTGGTTCCTATTATTCAACCGCCAATCATGAAAGCATTAACCACACCTGAAGAACGTGCAATTGAAATGAAACAATTGCGAGTTGTGACTAAACGAGAAAAAATTGTATTTCCGTTAGCGGTGTTATTCCTAACATTATTGTTCTTACCAACGGCTACACCGCTGGTTGGTATGTTCTGTTTGGGTAATCTGATGCGTGAATGTGGTGTGGTAGACAGGTTGAGTAATTCGGCGCAAAACGAATTAATCAACGTTGTGACTATTTTCCTTGGTCTCGCGGTAGGCTCAAAACTATCAGCGGATGAATTTCTAACGGTAAAAACCCTAGGTATCCTTGGTTTGGGCGCTGTAGCATTTGGTATTGGTACTGCAGCAGGCGTACTCATGGCTAAATTAATGAACCGCATCAGTGGCGGAGGTCTCAACCCGCTGATAGGTGCTGCAGGCGTTTCTGCGGTGCCTATGGCAGCACGTGTTGCTAATAAGGTAGGTCTAGAGGCTAATCCTCATAACTTCCTTCTGATGCACGCGATGGGCCCTAATGTGGCGGGTGTGCTGGGCTCTGCGGTGGCTGCCGGTATATTGTTGGCGTTAGTTGGCGGTTAAAGCTTGTGTGCTTTAAATCAAGCATAAAAAACGCGCTACCTGGTAGCGCGTTTTTTATGGTTTAGAGCCATCGACTATGTCACGACACTCGATGGATTAAATGATGATTCTCTACAGATGGGTCAACCACAACAGCAAGCTATAAAAAATAGCGATGGTGGATGTAAAGATAAATATATAAAGAAAACCTCGCTTACCTTGTTCTAAGGTATAGCCGAATTGCTTCAAATAGACTACCCACAAAAGGCATAGGGTGAGTGGTATTAACACAATAAATTTAATCATGGCGGTTTATCCTTTATGAATCCTAATGCCTAATCATACATGGGTCTTTGTTATATTCCATTGATTTACTGTATAAATCTGGAAGTCAGATTTTTTAAACGGGGATCATAATAAATGTTCGACAAAAATAGCGATTATTTGTTAGTGAGATTGCAGGCTCCCTTGCCTGTGTTAACTATGGCAAGGGAGGTTGGAAAGCCTATAAAAGTGTATTTTTATACTGTCAGCCTTTATCGTTCTTGAACTTGATATTTAGGCATATATCGAGCGTGTTTCTTTGCTTTCAATTTACCTAGGTCAACGAATACCAGTCCATCAATACAATCGTTGAAATCAGGATCAATACTGAAAGCAAGGTATTTAACCCCATCATCTTCGCAAAGGTCTGAATATTGTTTGAATAGGGTTGGCACTGTATATCCCATATCGCTGAGTAGCTGTTTAAGCAGGGTAAAATCTTGTTGGAAGTCTTTGCCATTAAATGTGTCGCCTAGAGACACGGGAAAATTGACTGGGTGCTTTGCCTCTGCCAGATGTTCCGTTGAGGGAAAATAACTTTGATAAAAACTCACAAGCAATTGTTTGGCAGCATCTGGGTAATTGTTACTCAAACTCACAGGGCCAAATAGGTATCGGTATTGTTGATTTGCTTCTATGAAAGCACCTATTCCCATCCACAGATAATCCAAAGCCCGTTTGCCCCAATACTTGGGTTGAATAAAGCTTCTACCCAATTCAAGCCCTTGGGCAAAGTACTGGGCCATTTCTGGCTGGTAGTCAAATAAGCTAGCACTGTACAAATGACCAAAATCCTCACTGGTGGCTACTTGTGTCGCGTCACCAATGCGGTAAGCGCCAACAATTTCAAGTTCCTTTTCATCCCACAAGATCAGGTGAAAGTATGATGCATCGTGTTTGTCCGTATCTCGTCTTTTTTCTGTTCCTTCACCGACTGCCCTGAACGCGATTTCTCGTAAACGGCCAATCTCGCGCATGATAGGTGAACTGCCGGTATGTTTGTACTGGAGTATTTTTTTATTATCAGGCGTTAGCCCCAAAAGTGTGCAGTCATTTTCGATGGCTTTTGAGAGGGCTTTGCGCTCTTCTGGTAACGCAATAGGTTTTTGTGTGGTAAAGACACGTTTTCTACCTTTTTTAAGGGTATACAAATCGCGCTTAAACAATTTTATTTGTTGCTCCAGTGAGATGGGTAAATTATTAAATGAAGAGGGTGGGATCATTTCGCCAATACGGATAGGTAAATTCTTACTGCGTTGTTTGAACATCTCCTTGACTAATAGTGCGGTGCCAAGAGGCTTAAATAGCATGGATAAGCCATAAAACAGGGGAGAGTTTGTTCCATCCATAAAAATAGGAACGATCGGTGATTCTGTTGTTTTTGCCATGCGTAAGAACCCGCGATGCCATTTAGAATCTTTGACCCCAGAAGGGTGAATACGCGATACCTCACCAGATGGAAATATAATCACAGCGCCTTCCTGTTCGGTAAGGTACTTGTTCATATTTTCAATATTTTTTTTCGGTGTACCGCCCTGCATATTATTGACTGGTAGCAACATGGAATGAAGGGGTTTTAGTGCCATTAGCATCTGATTCGCGACAACTTTGACGTCCGGTCTGGTTTCGCTGACCATTTTCAACAGAGCAAGGCCATCTAATGAGCCTAGGGGATGATTTGCAATGATGACAACACGTCCTTCATTGGGGATATTAACGCGTTCTCTGTCCCTAACTGAGTAGGAAAAGTCAAAATAGTCCAGCACCTGTTCAACAAAATCTACTCCTTCGAGATGAGGGTAAAGTTCGTCAAACTCAATGAACTCTTTCTCATTAAGTAGACTTCTCAATATCCCGGTGAGTAACTTATATCGCCACGGTTTTTGCTCTAGTTGAGGATAATTCTCGCTGATCATTTCGTTGACTGAAAACATCACGACACTCTCTTATGAACATGTACAAACAAGCAGCGAAGGTTATAAGAAGTCTGTGACAAAGATATTGATTCGTGGTGTCAGTTTTATGACACCACGAATAAAATTTATGCCGCTGTATCTGTAATAGAGATTGGCGTACTGTGGATTTTTGGTAGTGACGCTGTCACTGTATGTGTCCAAAATACAAATTGCATTTCACCCGCTTCATTCTCAGTTAAAGCTGAACAATTCTCTATCCAATCACCATCGTTAAAGTACTCAATGCCGTCAATGTTATCGCGTTCCGGGTGATGAATGTGACCACAAATAATACCGTCTAAGTTCTGTCGTTTTGCTTCAGTGCAGCCTGCGATTTTATAACGCATTATGGCGTTTCTTGCACTTTTAACCTTACCTTTAATATGGCCCGCGAGAGACCAGTAACTCATACCTAATAATTCTCTTACACGATTGTTGGTTCGGTTGATTGCTAGCAGTAGGTCATAGGCTTTATCGCCGATCCAAGCAAACCATTTACCGTAGCAAAGCACATCTGCGTCAAACTGATCACCATGGATAACCAAATAGTTTTTACCTTTTTTACTACGATAAACGGCTGATAGTCGTAGCTCAATGTTTCCAAAATTAATACCTTCGTAATTGCGCAAGGGTTCATCGTGGTTGCCGGGAATATAGATCACGCGGGTCCCATGTTCTGACAACTGAATAAGTTTATTCAGAACATCTTGATGGCTTTTTGGCCAGTGAAGCCGTTTATTTAAGGCCCAGATATCAACTATATCCCCTACCAGATATAGGGTATCGATATAACTACTTTCTAAGAACGACAATAAATACTCAGCTTTACAATCTTTATAGCCTAGGTGGATATCAGATAACCACACGGTGGGGTAATAGTGTTCTTGATTCATAGGTCATATCCTCATTTAGTTATGCCCTAAGTATTAGCTGAATAATTGACAGTAAAGTGACCATGGGGTGACGGAAAAGTGAACAATATTAGACGTTTTTGTGTCACGGTGTGCTGTTCATTGACGATAAATGGCATGGGTTTTTACTGTTATCAAAAGCTGATGTTGATGTTACACAGAATAGTTAAACGCCAATAGGTTGGCCTGGCAACGCCATAGTCAGAGCATAAGTGACATTTCAATAACAGATGGGAGATGTTGATGCTTTAAAGAGACAATAAAAAAGGCGCTAATAGCGCCTTTTTAGAACAACCTGCATGCCAACTCTCTATTAAAGAGCATTGACCTTAGCATTTAAACGACTCTTAAGGCGAGCTGCTTTGTTCTTATGGATTAAACCTTTTTCAGCAAAGCGGTCAAGCACAGGCTGAGTGGCTGCAAATGCTGCTTGAGCAGCAGATTTGTCGCCTGCTTCAATAGCAGCAATAATTTTCTTCATTGCCGTTCTCATCATTGAGCGGCGGCTTGCATTGTGCTGGCGGCGCTTTTCAGCTTGCGTAGCACGCTTCTTAGCAGACTTGATGTTAGCCAAGGTAACACTCCTAATTAAAATTTAGTCAAAAATACTGGACGCGGATTATCGGTTTATTTCGTACTTGTGTCAAATCCTTTCGCATATTTTTCAGCAGTTTTTGCAATTAATATTCTTGGCTCTTCTTTTACTAGGGCTTTTGTCGCATACTCAACAGCTATATTACTTCCACACAGTTAGGATAGATTGTGTCAAAAACATTGTTTAAATCAGGGGTTATTGTCAGTGTCATGACCTTTGTGTCTCGTGTGCTGGGATTGGCGAGGGATATTATTGTCGCGCAGTTAATGGGCGCTGGTGCGGCCGCGGATGTTTTTTACTTTGCCAACAAAATTCCAAACTTTTTGCGACGTCTTTTTGCCGAAGGGGCATTTGCACAAGCGTTTGTACCTGTGCTAGCAGAAGTTAAGGAAACTCAGTCATTACCTGATTTAAAGTTGTTTATTGCCCGCACTGCTGGCACTTTGGGTGTTTTGGTTACTCTGATTACCATTATTGGCGTGATTGGTTCGCCCATTGTCGCGGCGCTGTTTGGCCCGGGTTGGTTTAATAGTTATCTTGAAGGCGGTGAGCACGGTGATAAGTTCGTGCTGGCCAGTGACATGTTGAAAATTACCTTTCCCTATTTGTGGTTTATCACACTGGCGGGTTTATCTGGTGCGATACTTAATACTTTTAATCGCTTTTCTGTTGCTGCGTTTACGCCGGTATTGCTCAATGTGGCGATCATTAGCTGCGCCATTTGGTTGGCGCCATACTTAGAACAACCTGCATTTGCCTTGGCATGGGGGGTATTTATTGGTGGTGCTTGTCAGTTGTTATTTCAACTGCCGTTTCTTAGGCGCGCAGGTTTGTTAGTGAGGCCCCAGTGGGGCTGGCGTGATCCTGATGTTAAAAAGGTAAGAACCTTGATGATCCCTGCGCTATTTGGGGTCTCCGTGAGCCAAATTAATTTATTGTTAGATACAGTCATTGCCAGCTTCCTAGTGACTGGCTCTATTAGTTGGCTATATTACTCTGACCGCTTATTAGAATTTCCCTTGGGCGTCTTTGGTATCGCCATCGCGACCGTGATTTTGCCTGCATTGTCCAAGCATTCAGTTAATAACAACACAAAACACTTTCAACAAACCTTGTCATGGGCATTGAAGAGTGTCATTGCTGTGGGAGTGCCGGCAGCCGCTGCGCTAATGTTATTAGCTTACCCGTTAATTAAAGTGATGTTTCAGCGCGGTGCGTTTACTGACAGCGATGCGCAAATGGCAAGCTATAGTTTGCTTGCTTACGGTGCAGGTTTAATATTTTTTATGTTTATCAAAATCTTTGCGCCAGCTTTTTATGCCCAACAAGATACCAAAACACCGGTGAAATATGGTGTTTGGGCAATGGCATCAAATATGTTGTTCAACGTGATATTTGCTATTCCATTCGGCTATGTTGGCTTAGCGATGGCAACGTCATTATCTGCTGCTCTAAATGCCGGGCTGTTGTATCGTAAGTTACATGTTACGGGGATATTTCGCCTATCATCCGATGTACTGCTATTCGCCGCTAAAATTGTGTTAGCCACCTTGTGTATGGTGCTACTGTGCAACTGGATAAACCCTTCAATGGCGGCGTGGCAAAATTCGGATTTAGCCACCCGCATTAGTTATTTGGTGCAATTAGTTGTCGCTGGGTTGTGCAGTTTTGTTTTAGTCAGTGGGCTACTGGGTATTAGGGTAAAGGATTTTGTTAAACAGACTTAAGCTACCTGTGATGATAATAAATGGGGACATTTGTAGTTATTTACCAGTTTTTGTGAAAAAAGTCGTCGCAAAAGCTGAAACTCATCCGCGAGTTGGATATACTCAGCCCATTTATAGATGATAGATATCATAGCGTGAGGGACAGGTGGAATTAATACGCGGTATGCACAACATCCGTGCCGAGCATTTTGGCTGTGTGTTAACCATTGGTAAATTTGACGGTATCCATCTTGGACATCGTGCGGTCATTCAAAGTCTAGTGTCTCGTGCGCAACAACTCGGTTTACCGTCGACGGTGATGGTTTTTGAGCCTCAGCCTGAAGAGGTATTTCATCCCGATTCTGCTCCCGCACGTTTGAGTCCTTTGCGGGATAAATATGAGCAGCTGAGAGACTTGGGTGTTGAACGCTTGTTGGTGGTAAAGTTTGACGCAAAATTTGCCTCCCAGAGCGCAGAGACATTTGTAGAAGATTTGCTTGTTGCAAGGTTGGGCGTGAAGTTTTTGGTGGTGGGTGACGATTTTCGTTTTGGCCATGGCCGTCAAGGCGACTTTTCCATGCTAATTGCCGAGGGAAAGGTTTGCGGGTTTGACGTAGTGAGCACACAAAGCTATCGCATGAAAGATTGCCGAATAAGCTCCACCGCGATAAGAGAATATGTGCAGGCGGGTGAATTTGACTCTGCCGAGCAAATGTTGGGTCGCCCCTATGTTTTATCCGGCACCGTGGTGCATGGACAAAAGCGTGGCAGAACCATAGGTTTCCCCACCGCTAATGTGCCGTTATTTATGACGCGGTGCCCATGTTCCGGTGTTTACGCGGTAAATGTGACGACGCCAGATGGTGTATTTGGTGGTGTTGCAAACATTGGCTACAAACCAACGGTATTGGGACAGCAGCGTCTGCTTGAAGTACACATATTTGATAGCCATGTTAATTTATACGGCCAGCGCATCAGTGTAGCGCCGATATTAAAAATTAGAGATGAACAAAAATTTGCTTCATTTGAAGCGTTAAAGCAACAAATTGTATTAGATGCACAGCGTGCCAAGGGCATCCTGAGTAATGCATTAGTTTAGTCAGTCAGCCATATTGCTGGCAACAATATTTTATAGATTAGATGCCAAGGGTAATATTTTGGTGTATTTGAGGAATTATGAGCGATTACAAACCAACTCTAAACTTGCCCCAAACAGCATTTCCAATGCGCGGGGATTTAGCAAAGCGTGAACCACGAATGCTTGAACAATGGTACAAGGACAATTTGTATCAACGTATTCGAGAGGCAAAGCGTGGTAAAACTCCGTTTGTATTGCACGACGGCCCTCCGTACGCCAACGGTAATATCCATATTGGTCATGCCGTTAATAAAGTATTAAAAGATATTATTGTAAAGTCAAAGACCCTGTCTGATTTTGATGCGCCTTACGTACCGGGCTGGGATTGCCATGGTCTACCAATAGAGCTAATGGTAGAAAAGAAAGTCGGTAAGCCGGGCAAAAAAGTGACCGCTGCGGAATTTCGTGAAAAATGCCGTGCTTATGCCGACAGACAAATTGATGGCCAAAAGACTGACTTCATGCGTTTAGGTGTGCTGGGTGAGTGGGATAAGCCATACAAAACCATGGACTTCCAATCCGAAGCCGACATTATTCGCGTGCTGGGTAAAATTATTGACAAAGGTCATTTGAAAAAAGGCTTTAAGCCTGTCCACTGGTGCACCGACTGTGGCTCAGCACTCGCTGAAGCTGAAGTTGAATATCAAAACAAAATATCACCGTCACTGGATGTACGCTTCAAAGTTGTACCTGAACAAAATTTTGCTGACGCCTTTAGCTGTGTTGAAGGTCATCAAGGTACGGGTGACATTTCTGTTGTTATCTGGACAACAACCGCATGGACCTTACCGGCTAACCGTGCGGTGTGTTTAAGCCCTGAATTAGAGTACACCCTGGTTCAAGTGGAAGATGAAGGCAAGCAAGAAAGACTGGTGGTTGCCACTGATTTGGTGACCCAATGTATGGACCGTTTTGGCGTACAGAAATACCATGCGTTAGGCTATTGCAAGGGTGCCGCTCTTGAGCTCATGCGTGTTAATCACCCATTTTATGATTTTAATGTGCCACTTATTTTAGGTACTCACGTGACGACTGAATCTGGTACTGGTTGCGTACATACTGCGCCTGGTCACGGTGTTGACGATTTTAATGTGGGTAAACAATACGGTATCGAAGTAGCAAACCCAGTAGGTGCCAACGGTGTGTATGTTGAAGGTACCCCATTGTTTGCAGGCCAACACGTATTCAAGGTTACCAACGCCATTGTTGATACCCTTAAAGAAGCCGGCTCGCTAGTACATCATGAGTCGTTTGAGCACAGCTACCCGCACTGCTGGAGACATAAAACACCGATTATCTACCGTGCCACACCACAGTGGTTTATTGGCATGGAAACCAACGGTTTACGGGAAATGTCCCTTGAGCAAATTCGCAATACCGAGTGGATACCCAACTGGGGTGAACAGCGTATTTCAACCATGGTTGAGGGGCGTCCGGACTGGTGTATTTCTAGGCAACGTACATGGGGCGTACCCATTGCCTTGTTTGTACACAAGGATTCAGGTGATTTACACCCTAAATATTTAGAACACATTGAACACATTGCAAAAGCCGTTGAGCAGTCAGGTATTCAAGCTTGGTGGGATCTTGATGTTAGTGATGTACTGGGAGAAGATGCTGACGACTACGTCAAAGTACAAGATACCTTGGACGTTTGGTTTGATTCTGGAGTAACTCACTACTTTGTAGTTGACCAAAGAGACGAACTTCCAGCTGCCGCAGATTTATATTTAGAAGGCTCTGACCAACATCGCGGTTGGTTTATGTCGTCATTGATGACCTCGGTTGCCAGTAATGACAAAGCACCGTACAAGCAAGTACTAACCCACGGTTTCACTGTGGATGGTGACGGCAAGAAAATGTCGAAATCACTGGGTAACGTGGTGTCACCGCAAACGGTAATGAATAAGTTAGGCGCTGATATTTTGCGCTTATGGGTTGCCTCGACAGATTACCGCAGTGAAATGACGGTATCTGATGAAATTTTAAAGCGCTCTGCTGATGCATATCGTCGTATTCGTAACACCTCGCGTTTTTTGCTATCCAATCTGAACGGCTTTGATCCAGCTACTGACTTGGTAGCTCTGGACGAGTTGGTCAGCTTAGACCACTGGGTGATTTCTCGTGCTGCTGAAGCTCAGAAAACCATTATTGATGCCTACGAAAAATATGACTTCTTGACAGTCACTCAAACCATGATGCAGTTCTGTTCTGTTGATTTGGGTAGTTTCTATCTAGACATTGTAAAAGACCGACAATACACCGCTAAGGCGGAAAGTCATGCGCGTCGCTCATGCCAGACCGCCCTTTACCATATTGCTGAAGCTTTAGTTCGTTGGATGGCTCCCATCATGAGCTTCACTGCGCAAGAAACATGGAAATCTTTGCCCGGCAACCACGCTGACTATGTGTTTACTGAAACCTGGTACCAAAGTCTGCAAGATATCCCGGAGGGTAAGTTTGACAATAATTATTGGCAGAGTATTCTCAAAGTCAAAACCGCGGTTAACAAAGCAATAGAGCAAGCGCGCCGTGACGGTGTGGTGGGTGGCTCTTTGGAAGTTGATGTGACTTTGTATGCAACTGAAGCGTTAGCCGCTCAGCTGCTTCGTTTAGACGATGAACTGCGCTTTGTATTGATCACCTCTGGTGCGAGTGTTGAGATTGTAGAAGATGCTCCTCAATCCGCAGAGGTTACCGAGGTAGATGGTCTTTGGTTAACCGTTGGTGTTGCCAGTGGTACCAAGTGTGAGCGTTGTTGGCATCACAGGGAGGATGTTGGGCAACATGAAGGACACGAAGCCTTGTGTGGTCGCTGTGTGAGCAATGTAGACGGTGAAGGTGAGACACGCCAATATGCATAATATCACTGCTTTGTTTAAAACGACTGGCCTGCGTTGGTTATGGTTAGCTGTGCTTATGTTTGTTTTTGATCAAGCTACTAAGTATTTGGTTATCAGTAATATGCAGCTCTATCAAAGCATTGAAATTCTGCCATTACTTAACTTTACTTATGTGCAAAACCCGGGAGCGGCCTTCAGTTTTCTCGCCGAGCAAGGGGGATGGCAACGTTGGTTTTTCTCTATCATAGCATTTGTAGTCAGTGGTTTGATTTTGTATTGGTTGAGAGCCAGTAAGCAAAGCGATGTCATGTTGCCCGTTGCGTTTTGTCTGGTACTTAGTGGTGCTCTTGGAAATTTAGTAGACCGTTTAGCCTATGGTTACGTTATAGACTTCATTGATGTGTTTTATGGTCAATGGCATTGGCCGGCATTTAATATTGCAGACAGTGCAATTTTTGTTGGTGCCGCCATTATTATAATAGACGCGTTGCGTAATAACGGAACTGAAGAGTGAGTATAAGTGTGACTGAAAAAACAATCGATGAGTCGAGTGAAGTTGTTTTACATTTTGATTTGAAATTAGAAGATGGCTCTGCCGCGGATAGTACCCGTGTATATAACAAGCCTGCAAAAATGGTGATGGGTGACGGCAGTCTTACAGCCAATTTTGAGCGTTGTTTGTTGGGGCTGAAAAAAGGTGATAAGAAGAGTGTTACCTTACCACCAGAAGACGCATTTGGCATGCCTAATCCAGATAATATCTATTTCATGGATAGAACTAAGTTTGATGCAACCAGCGAACTAGAAGTGGGTATGATTATGGGTTTCGCGCAGAATGATGGTAATGAGCTCCCAGGACTTATAAGAGCGATTGAAGGTCATTCTGTGACGGTTGATTTTAACCATCCGTTATCCGGGCAAACGGTTATTTTTGATGTTGAGATTGTTGACGTAAAATAAGGCATGGTATGGATATTCAATTAGCCAATCCCAGAGGATTCTGCGCTGGAGTAGACAGGGCAATCACTATTGTTGAGCGGGCATTAGAGATGTTTTCGCCGCCCATTTATGTCAGGCACGAAGTGGTTCACAATAAATTTGTGGTTGATGGTTTGCGTGACAGAGGTGCCGTGTTCGTTGAAGAACTGGACCAAGTACCAGACGGCAACATTGTGATTTTTTCCGCTCACGGAGTGTCAAAAGCCGTTAGAAATAAAGCGACTGAACGTGGCTTAAAGGTTTTTGATGCGACTTGTCCACTCGTGACTAAGGTGCATATGGAAGTTACCCGTGCTAGCCGCCAAGGTACTGAGTGCATATTGATTGGACACGCGGGGCATCCTGAAGTTGAAGGTACCATGGGGCAGTATAGTAATGATGCTGGTGGTATTTATTTAGTAGAAGATGTAGCAGACGTTGCCACGCTTGAAGTAAAAGATCCAAGCAAGTTGTACTATTGCAGTCAAACCACCTTATCGGTGGATGATACATCAGATATTATTGACGCATTGCGTATCAAGTTTCCTGAGATTGAGGGACCGCGCAAAGATGATATTTGCTATGCCACGCAGAACCGTCAAGACGCTGTGAGAGTATTGGCTAAGCAATGTGATTTGTTGTTGGTGGTGGGCGCGAAAAATAGCTCTAACTCAAATAGATTACGGGAGCTATCAGAAAAGATAGGGACAACAGCCTACCTGATTGATGACGCATCTAACATTGAAGAGCATTGGCTTGCCAGCGCTAAGACTGTTGGTGTTACCGCAGGTGCCTCTGCGCCAGAAGTACTGGTTAACGGGGTTATTAAGCGCTTGAATGCATTAGGTGGTTCTAACGTGGTTGAAATACAAGGCCGCGAAGAAAACATTGAATTTGCAGTGCCTAAAGAGTTGCGGGTAAAAAACATAAGCTAACGTAATTAGCTGTTATACCGTTGGTGATTTATGAGATGAGTCACCAACGAATATAAACACGGTCATTAGCATTTGTTAAAGGTGCCGGTTTAGTTAACCATTTAAAGCACTTTGCCATCACATTTTCTTTCACTGCTCTCAAATAGAGAATGATAAGAGCATGCTCTAGTCATGAACATGCGCTTTCTTGTAAATTAATGTATTACTGGGCTGTTTTACTTAATCACCTAATGCTTGGCTTAAGTCAGCAATCAGATCGTCAGCATCTTCTACACCAACAGAGATTCTAATCAAGCCGTCAGTGATACCAATAGCTTCACGGCGTTGCTTCGGTACACCTGAGTGTGTCATGGCGGCTGGATGCTGGGCTAAGCTCTCTGTACCACCAAGACTGACGGCCAACTGAATCAATTGCAAATTATCAAGCACTGCAAAAGCTCCATCTTGACCACCTTCTACTTCAAATGAAAACGTTGAACCTGCACCGCTGCATTGCTTTTGGTAAATAGCATATTGGGGATGGTCTGTTGGCAAACTACCCGGATAATGAATTTTACCTACTTTGGGGTGAGATTGTAAAAAGGCCACAACTTCTTTGGCACTGGTATTTGATGCTTGCATACGAATTTTTAGTGTCTCTAATGAGCGTAGTATTAACCATGCCGTGTGGCTATCCATGGTGGTACCAATGCTATTTCTGACTTTGCGTATTTTGCCAACCAGTTCTTTGTTACCAGAACAGCTACCACCAACAAGATCAGAATGACCACCAACGTATTTAGTCAGAGAGTAAATACATAAATCGGCACCGTGTTTCAGTGGTTGTTGCCAAACCGGGCCGAGCATAGTGTTGTCTACGGCTAACACAGCCTCTTTTTGTTGATCTGGCTGAATGTTAGTAAGTGCCTGTTTAGCCGCTGATATGTCAATTAAGTTGTTTGTAGGGTTATCTGGCGTCTCTAACAGCACCACTGAGATAGGACCAAGTTCTTGTGCTTGCTGTAGTGCTGATACAAGGCCAGTGATACCCTCGCTGGCGTTATAGCCCACAGACTTTACGCCCATTTGCTTTAAAATACCGTTCACTAGACTATCAGTACCGCCATAGATAGGCTCTGAATAGATGATCACATCACCTGGCTCTGATAGCGCAAGCAATACGGTTGAGATTGCTGACATGCCACTACCTGTGATTAAGCAATCGTCAGCTTGATCCCAGAGAGCAATCCGATTTTCTGCAATTTCAACGGTGGGATTGTTGAAGCGAGAATATACCAGGCCGGCTTGTTCACCGTCTTTTAATGGCCGTCTGCCAGACACAATATCAAAAAAATCTTTACCCGCCTGAGCTGACTCAAAGACAAAAGTGGAACTTTGAAAGTTTGGGCATTTGATTGCCCCCTCAGAAAGTTTTGGCTCATAACCAAAGCCCATCATTTGAGATTCTGGTTTTATTCTTTTATCGCCAATATGGGTTTGCTTATAATTGTGTGACATGGTGGTTCCCGTTGATTAGGTTTAGGCTGATTATAACGATATTTTGTAAAAGTAACATCGCTGTTATAAGACGATTATCACTATTTGGATTATCTGGCATGCTAATATAGTGTAATTATAAATTGTATATAAAGGCAGATGCTTCAATGACAGTGACAGGTGCAACACTTGTTGGCGAGTGTAACAAGCCATGCGTTGTTTTATTGCACAGTTCAATGAGCAGCAGTAGTCAGTGGAAACCTTACTTTGAGATGTTACAAACCCACTATCGAGTTTTGACCATTGATCTATGTGGTTACGGAACAGCGGCTAATATCCCATTTAAGGACTATTCCTTGGACACGGAAGTTAAACGTATTATCGACATTCTTACTGACTACGGTGTGTCTGAATTGTCTATTGTTGGTCACTCATTTGGCGGTGCGGTTGGGCTAAAGTTAGCAAAATATTTGATTGAAAATACTGAAACTAGTGTTGATAAGCTAATTTTGTACGAGCCGGTATCGTTTCACTTATTAGCCCCTTTTAGTGACTTGTTGAAACCTATTACCTCACTACTTGAGGTGCTTGAAGGAAGTAGTGAAGAGAAGATTGCTGAGCGGTTTATTGACTTCTGGAATGGTGACGGGGCATATGCCAATTACCCAACGGCAGTACAAACATATTTGGCTAGCATGTCGGTAAAAGTAATGGCTGATTTTTCAGCCTTGGTAGAAGACCCAACGCGCCTATCTGATTATGTATCACTGGCTTGTGATTTGAATGTTATTTATGGCTTATCATCACCCACAGTGACACAACAGCTATGCCATAGACTGACTGAGAGCGTTGCTAGGAGTCAATTGATTGCCATTGACGGCGGACATATGTCGCCGCTGAATAATATAAATAGCGTGAGTCCAGTACTGGCAGAAATACTTCAGTGTGATTGAAAAAATAAATTCAAACAAGTATTCAAATTTAGTTATAAATTACCTTGTTTTTATTATCTTGTGATAACTTAATGACTGTCGTTGTATTTTTATAAGTTCCTGTGTTTATTCGGTGAAGAGAGATACGTGTTGAAGACTAAGATAACAAACGCCTTGAAAGCTAAATTGCGTAAGCTTGCTGTTGAGAGTACTAAAAGAGAATTATTGCTTAGAGGAACTGATATTGAGCAGCTGGAACAGCATGAACTTGCGTACTTGATTGTGGAAACAGAGAAAGACATTATTCGGCAATGGAAACAGCGCGGTGTGCTTACCATTGCTGCATTATTTGGCATAACGGTAATGTGATTTATGTGGACTACATTTAAAAATATGGGCAAGCTCGCCTTGGTTTATCGGTACCGACTAGAATTATTACGATGCCTAATGTGTTTCGCAATTTTTGCCGTAATTGAATTGGTGTTTAACAAGTGGTCATCGTTAATTGCTCAGTTATCTGTAGAAAAACAAACTGTTATTTTAGCAATTTACAGTGTTACTCAATTAGCGTTATTGGTGATTGTGATCCTTGCTCTTACGCGCCCAGGATTACTGCAACGAAAAAAGCTATCTAGTACTGTAACCCCTCGTGTTCGTCAAAGTAGTTCACAAATGGCCAAAGAAAAGAAAGCGATGCATTCATCTGCCAACACTGAAGAAACAATCGATAAACTTCAGCGATCAAAAATTGATGCCTTGTTAAACACTGATGAGTATCCCGACCTCAATTTACTCACAAGCCGTGATAACGACCATAAGGTCAATAAAGGATCGTAGTCATTGATTCATGTTTGAATGGATTGAGCGCCTCAAACACTCAATCCATTTCCAGTTACTGATTGATGGTTGAATGCTTGCCTATGTCAATTTTACGAGGCTTTTTGGCCTCAGGCAGCTCGCGCTCTAAGTCAATATGTAACAATCCATTTTGCATATCTGCGCCTAACACGTTGACGTGATCGCCGAGTTGGAATTTACGTTCAAAGTCACGCTCTGAAATACCTTTATGCAAAAACTGCTTAGATGAATCCTTGCTTTGTTCGGTTTTTTTACCTGATACCAGTAGTGTATTTTCCAATACTTGTATGTCTACTTGGCTTTCTGTAAATCCTGCTATTGCCATGGTAATACGGTATTTGTCTTCAGCAATGAGTTCAATATTGTACGGTGGGTAACTGGTCTGTTTTTCATTGCGAGAGGCTGCATCTATCATGGATGCAAGATGGTCAAAGCCAATGAATGAACGGTAAAGTGGAGATAGATCTAGATTGCGCATGTTTATATCCTCATAAAGCAATAATATTTTTTGCCCCAAAAATTGGCGGCGGTTAAAAGGTGATCCTGTTATCAGGCATCACACTTTAAGAAGTAGGGATTAAATGTTTACTTTCAAGGGCAGTATTTGAAAAACAATTATTATTACTGATGTTGACTGTATTTGCTTATTGCGCGGGGCCATTCATTTTTCTTGCTAAGTGAAAGTCAGCCTGTATTGCTACTAGCAGTGTAATCTACGCTGCCCTTTGAATAAAAGTAAATAAAACCACTCTTTATGTAAAGCTTGCTTGACTTTTATTTTGGTTGAAGTAAAGTTAACTTGACTTTCAGTTGGATAGTAACAATGTAAAAGGATTCAGACATGCAAACAGATAGTTATACAGTACAACGTAGAATCGGTGAAAAACGGATAAAAATTTGGACGTTTATTTGGTTAATAAGTTTTGCCGTAGCCAGATTTTCTAATGAATTAGTCCCTGAAATGCAGACATGGTTATCCATAAGTTTAATCGTACTCACCAGTGGGTTGGGGATTAAGATGATATTAACGCTAATACATGTGATGCGTGATTGGGATGATTTAGATAGGTTAGTTTATTACAAGGCGAGCACGGTGACTTTTGGATTTACCTTGGTTGGTTTGAATATTTATGGCTTGATACAAACCTTACTATTTCCTAATTCGGAGGCTGATATTGCTCATCTAGTTGTGATTTTGTGCGTGACTTTTTTGTTGGCATTGATCAATGAAAAGAGAAAATATTAATGAAGAATACACTCAAAGTATTAAGAGCAAAGCACGAAATGACTCAAGCGGATCTGGCGCACCAGCTGATGGTATCAAGACAAACGATCAATGCCATTGAAAAAGGTAAGTTTGATGCCAGTTTGCCCCTTGCATTCAAGATAGCAAGATTGTTTGAATGCGCTATTGAAGATGTATTTATCGACGAGTGAATGGATGTGGACCGACACAATAAGCTGTGAATGTGTCAGTCTGGTTTGCACCAAGAAGCAGAAATAAAAATGGCGATCATCGGGTGATCGCCATTTTCATATTAAGCATATTGCAATAGAAATTGGTTTATGCGCACCCACCTGAGGGGGTGAGCTGGTGGATTTCAATACCCAATGTCTTTAGGGCGACTTGCCAACGGTCAGCCAAGGGGGTATCAAACATTAATGATGTATTTGCTTCTATTGCTAGCCACGAATTGTCTTTCAACTCTTCTTCTAGTTGACCCGGCTCCCAGCCCGAATAACCTAACGCTACTAGTATATCTTTGGGAGATTTATCATTACCCAGTACGGCCAATATATCCTTGGATGTCGTCACTGTAATATCGTCTGTGACATCAATACTCGCGCTCCAACCCGGTTGTGGGCTGTGTACAATAAAACCTCGGTCTGGGCTCACCGGCCCACCCAATACAACTCGAAGGTCAGACTTCTCTTCTGTCACTACAATTGATTCGTCAACCTGATTTAGTACTTCTTTTAATGTCATGTTAGAGGGTTTGTTGATAACAATACCCATGGCACCATTTTCGTCGTGCTCACAGATGTAGGTCACCGAACGCTTGAAGTGGGGATCTTGGAGACTCGGCATGGCAATCAGAAAGTGATTTTTTAAACTGGTCATTTATGTGGTTCTCTGTTTACTAATACTGAGCTTACGCTCAATGGCATTGAATAACATACCCGTGATGTCCACATCAAATGCGTTAGTGATCTCTTGCACGCAGGTGGGGCTGGTAACATTTATCTCGGTGACTCGGTCGCCAATCACATCCAAGCCAACAAACATTAAGCCCTTTTCAACCAGCGTTGGCGCTATAGCTTCAGCAATTTTGCGATCACTATCACTAATGGGTTGTGGCCTGCCCGTGCCACCCGCAGCCAAGTTACCACGAACCTCAGTGCCCGTAGGCAGTCTCGCAAGGCAGTAAGGAACTACTTCGCCATCAATAATAAGGATACGTTTGTCGCCGTCTTTTATGGCTGGTAGGTACTCCTGAAACATAGCATATTCAGTACCATACTGGGTCAGTATTTCTGTAACCACGCCAAGGTTATTACCATCAGGCTTGATACGAAAAATAGACGCGCCGCCCATGCCATCAAGAGGTTTACATATAATATCTTGATGTTGTTGATGAAATGCTTTCACTTGTGCTTTGTTGCGAGTCACTAAGGTTGCTGGAGTAAGTTCTGGGAACCATGCGGTGAATAATTTCTCGTTAAAGTCTCTCAGGCTTTGTGCCTTATTTACCACTAACGTTCCATGCTGCTCGGCAAGCTCTAACATGTGCGTGGCGTAAATGAATTCGTTGTCCACAGGTGGATCTTTGCGCATGAGTATCACATCAAGCTGGCCCAATTCTAGTGTTTGTTGCGCACCCAGTGTAAACCACTGTTTGTTGTCACGTACTACGTTAAGCGATGACATCAACCCCATGGCTTGACCGTTATCTAGATACAAGTCCTGCATTTCTAGGTAGTACAACTCATAGCCACGACGTTGCGCTTCTTCTAACATCGCAAAACTGGTGTCTTTTTGAATATTGATAGTGCTGATGGGATCCATAACAATCCCTAATTTTATACTCACAGATAGTTTCCGTTTACAGTTGGACACAGAGTGCCAGTAGAATAATTAATAATTTACCTACGCAAAGTAAGAGTTTAAAGACTAGTGTTGTTTAAATCTAGTCTTGCTGAATTTTATAAATCACCGTATTGGCTTTGCAACACGCTTATTGCGGTTAGCGCAGCGGTTTCTGTTCTCAATACACGGGGACCCAGTAGCCCTTCGCTGTAGCCAAATTCTTCGGTGTGATAAATTTCCTTTTCAGACAACCCGCCTTCCGGACCAATTAACAGCCTAAAACCATAAGGACTCGGTCTAATATCGCGTAGACGTTTTTCTGCGCGCGGGTGCAGAGTCACTCGTGTTTGTTGAGTAGATTGTTGTATCCAAGTGGCGAATTCCGTTGGCGGATGCAGCACAGGTATTGTGTTGCGACCGGATTGTTCGCAGGCGCCTATCAGTATTTTTTGCCACTGTTGGGACTTTTTAAGCCAGCGTTCATGTGACAATTTAACGCCACAGCGCTCGGTAATCAAAGGCGTAATTTCCGTCACACCTAGCTCAACTGATTTTTGCAATACAAAGTCCATGCGATCACCACGAGAGATACCCTGACCTAGGTGAATGGCTAGGGGGGACTCTACGGTAACTGACAAACAGGCATCCACATAAACCTCAGCCTGACGTTTCCCCACGCTTTCCAAAACACCTGAGTATTCGTTGTTATCACCGTTAAATAACACGACAGGGTGGCCTTGCTTGAGTCTAAGCACATTGACAATGTGATTTACGGCGTCATCGCCGAGGGCGATGACCTGTTCTACTGCTAGGGGGGAATCAACAAAAATTCTAGGAATTCTCATAATTTGGCTGTGCTTTTTTGTATTGATGGTTGAGCGGTGAAGTGTATCACGAGTTAACCTCAGTTAGCCAACTCTTGGGATGGTATAAGAGTTGGCTTGATGGCAATCATGTTTAAGTGCGGTTTTGGTTACTCTGTTCATTTGGGATGATGCGTAACTCTACACGACGGTTTTTTGCTCGTCCTTGTGCGGTTTGATTATTAGCAATGGGGCTACTTTCTCCATATCCGTAAGTACGTATGCGTTGGCTGTAGACTTGTTGTTGTGAAAGATAGTTTCGGACACTATTGGCACGAGACTCTGATAAGTTCTGGTTTAACTGATTGCTTCCTGTGCTATCGGTGTGGCCCTCTATTTGCAGTAATGTCTTGTCGTATTTGCGAAGGATATTGGCCACATCATCTAACACAGGATAAAAATCTGATGAGATTCGTGAACTGTTGGTGGCAAAAGTGATATCACCGGGCATCTGTAGAAATATATCATTACCTTGACGGACAACCTGTACGCCACTATCGGCTAGTTGTGCGCGGAACTCTTCCTCCTGCTTGTCCATATACCCACCCACAGCACCACCTGCAATGGCGCCAAGAGCAGCCCCCCAAACGTAACGACTCTTGTCATGGTCACCAGTTCCTTTACCAGCAATGGCACCCAAAACAGCGCCGATAGCCGCACCTTTTTCGGCATTTGTACTGGCACAGCCAGTAACAATTAATGAACTTGAAACTATGGCTGCTGTGATTATCGATTTCATACAATTTCCTTCGCTTATGTTAAATATCACTGTTAATACAGTGTGTCACAGAAAACTGAATAGTTCCTGAATAAAGTTATTTTAGCCAATGATGTCTTTTTTGCTATGCACTAGCTACACCGAGGCCGCTGTTTTGCATTGCGGTACAATACCATGGCTTTATTCATGTGTTGTTGCATTTTAGTTATGCGGCTTTGCGGACTAGGGTGGGTTGAGAGAAACTCAGGCTGGCGTTGACCTTGGCTGTTGCGATCCATCAGTTGCCACAGACGGATAGCGTCTCTTGGGTCAAAGCCTGCTTTTGCCATTAAATTTAAGCCAATAATATCAGCCTCTGTTTCATGGGTTCTACTGAACGGTAATTTGACGCCCATTTGCAGACCTAGTCCAAGCCCAGCCATCACGCCTTCGCTGTAGGATACTTTGTTGTTTGTCAGTAATTTATCTGCCACCTGCATGCCTTGGGCAATCACGGTATCACTTGATAATCTCTCGTTGCTGTGATCAGCAATGACATGACCAATTTCATGGCCAATAACTGCGGCCAGTTGTGCCGATGTTTCAGCCAACTCTATTAAACCAGTATATACACCAATTTTCCCGCCAGGCAGAGCAAATGCATTAACTTGCTTATCATCAAATACAACATACTCCCACCGGCCATTGTAAATAGATGAAGGAACATGAGGGAGCATGGCTTCGGCGATACAAGCGACTTCCTTATTATAGATTTTGTTTGCTGTTGCCGGTGTTTGGTCTTTCATTTGCAAAAATGCTTGGCTGCCCATTTGTTGCATTGATTGGGAGGAATACAGTTTAAATTGGTTTCTGCCCGTAGGAGACTGGCTACATGCGGTTATTAAGCCTGTAAAAAGGGTAAAAATAATAACATAACGCAATAACATGATAGATCCTTAAGTAGTCTAATGGGGGACGCTGTTTAATATCAATAATGTAGCCCAATGTGGCTGATATAGAAACAAAAAAGCCAGCGTTATCGCTGGCTTTTACCGTACTTGAATAAGCTTACACGTCAGCAGCTAGGGTCGCTGCAAGCTTTGTGCTTTCCCACGGGAAGTCATCACGGCCAAAATGACCATAGGCCGCGGTAGGTTGATAAATAGGACGTTCCAAATCCAGCATTTTAATCAATCCGTAGGGGCGTAAATCAAAATGACGTTTAACCAAATCAATGAGGGTTGCTTCACTGACTTTACCTGTTCCAAAGGTGTCAATACTGATGGACGTTGGTTCGGCAACCCCTATTGCGTAGGAAATTTGGATTTCACAACGTTCAGCTAATCCCGCTGCGACAATATTTTTTGCCACGTAACGACCTGCGTAAGCGGCTGAACGATCAACTTTTGAAGGATCCTTACCTGAGAATGCGCCACCACCGTGACGAGCCATGCCACCGTATGTATCGACAATAATTTTACGACCGGTTAATCCACAATCACCCATAGGTCCGCCAATGACGAATCTACCCGTGGGGTTAATAAAGAATTTGGTGCTCGGTAACAATAGGTTGCTAGGCAATACCGGCTTGATGATTTCTTCCATCACAGCTTCTTGCAGATCTTTTGTGCTGATGGTGTCACAATGCTGGGTCGACAAAACCACGGCGTCAATGGCAACGGGTTTGTCGTTTTCATATAAGAAGGTCACTTGGCTTTTTGCGTCAGGACGCAACCAAGGTAGGCTGCCGTTTTTTCTAACCTCTGCCTGACGTTTAACTAAACGATGAGAATAAGTCACAGGCGCTGGCATTAATACATCAGTTTCGTTTGATGCGTAGCCAAACATTAATCCTTGATCGCCGGCGCCTTGAGCTTCTGGACTTTCGCGATCTACACCCTGGTTGATGTCAGGTGATTGTTTACCAATGGCATTGAGAACAGCACATGAGTCAGCATCAAAGCCCATATCTGAGTGCGTGTAACCTATTTCTCTGACGGTTTGACGGGTAATTTCTTCAATATCCACCCACGCTGAGGTGGTGACTTCACCAGCAACCATCACCATACCTGTTTTGACAAAACTTTCACAGGCGACACGGGCGGTTGGATCTTGTTCTAGGATGGCATCTAACACGGCATCAGAAATCTGATCGGCGATTTTATCTGGATGACCTTCTGATACTGACTCAGAGGTAAATAAGCGTTGACTCATTGGTATTTCCTATGACTGTAAACGTACATTTGACCGTTACTTTTCAAGTTAGCAGGTATTGTACTGGAATTTTTAAAGATTGCCACTTTTACATCTAGACGTCTATCTGTCTAATTGTAAACTTTGCTGAACTAACATGTTCATATTTGTAATAGCTAAAAAGTTAAATAGAGGCATAAAAGGTGTCTGTGTTTCAATAACGCTTCGTGTTAGTATCGGATCAATATTTTTACAAATAGCAAAGCATTTCAGGAGTTTTTATGGCATCACGCAGAGAATTGGCCAACGCGATCCGCGCACTTAGCATGGACGCCGTTCAGCAAGCAAAATCAGGTCATCCAGGTGCACCTATGGGAATGGCTGACATTGCACAAGTATTGTGGGCAGATTTTCTTAGTCATAACCCAACTGATCCAGAGTGGTTTAACCGCGATCGCTTTGTGCTATCTAACGGCCACGGCTCCATGTTGATATACTCTTTGTTGCATTTAAGTGGCTACGAGTTGTCCATTGAAGAGCTTAAAAACTTTCGTCAATTACATTCAAAAACACCAGGCCATCCAGAATATGGCTATGCGCCGGGCGTTGAAACGACCACTGGGCCTTTGGGACAGGGCATAACGAATGCTGTCGGCATGGCCATTGCTGAGAAAACATTAGCAGCGCAGTTCAATCAGCCAGGGCACGATATTGTTGATCATTTTACCTATGCCTTTATGGGTGATGGCTGTTTGATGGAAGGTATTTCTCACGAAGCCTGTTCATTGGCGGGGACCCTTGGCTTGGGTAAATTAATTGGTTTTTGGGATGATAACGGTATCTCCATTGACGGTGAAGTGGAAGGTTGGTTTACTGACGACACCGCGGCGCGATTTGAATCTTACGGTTGGCATGTCATCAGAGATATTGATGGTCATGATGCAGAACAAATTACTCAAGCAATAGAGCAAGCGAGAGCTGAGACGGGTAAACCAAGTTTACTTTGCTGCCGCACAATCATTGGCTTTGGTTCACCTAACAAGCAAGGTAAAGAAGATTGCCACGGTGCACCATTGGGTGAAGCCGAAATCGCCCTGGCTCGTGAGGCATTAGGTTGGAACCATCCAGCGTTTGAAATTCCCGAAGAGATTAGTGCAGTTTGGGATGCAAGAGCAAAAGGCAGTGATGCCCAAGCCCAATGGCAACAGCGCTTTGACCAGTATGCAGCAGCATACCCAGAGCCTGCAGCTGAATTCAGACGCAGAATGGCTGGCGAACTACCTGCTACTTGGTCACAACATGCGTCGGATTATATTCAACAGTTACAAGACAACCCCGCCACTATCGCTACGCGCAAAGCGTCGCAAAACGCATTGAACGCGTTTGGTCCGATATTACCAGAGTTTTTAGGCGGGTCAGCAGATTTGGCCGGTTCCAATCTAACTATTTGGGATGGCTGTAAAGGCATTGAAGCGAATGACGCATCAGGTAATTACTTGTATTACGGTGTTCGCGAATTTGGTATGTCTGCAATCATGAACGGTATCACGTTACACGGCGGCTTTAAGCCTTACGGTGCAACCTTCTTGATGTTTGTAGAGTATGCTCGTAACGCAGTGAGAATGGCTGCATTGATGAAATTACCTTGTATCTTTGTCTATACTCATGACTCTATTGGCTTAGGTGAAGACGGTCCTACTCACCAGCCCGTGGAGCAACTTGCGTCAATGCGCATGACGCCCAACCTTGCAAACTGGCGTCCTTGTGACCAAGTAGAATCGGCGGTGGCTTGGAAGGCGGCTATTGAATCAGTGGATAGTCCCACGTCATTAGTATTTACCCGTCAAGGACTTGTTCAACAACAACGCACTGAATCACAAGTTGCCGATGTTGCTCGCGGTGGTTATGTACTCAAAGATAGTGACAAGGCCGTGGAGTTGATTTTGATTGCCACGGGTTCTGAAGTGCAATTGGCGGTTGAAGCATGGCAGACGCTGACAGAACAAGGGATTTCATGTCGCGTGGTATCCATGCCATCGACAGACGTATTTGAGCAGCAAGATAGCGCTTACCGTGAATCTGTATTGCCGTCTAACTGCCAAAATCGAGTCGCTGTAGAGGCAGGTATCAAAGACTTTTGGTATAAATATGTTGGTCTAAACGGCGCTATTGTGGGTATGGATACTTTTGGTGAATCTGCGCCTGCAGGGCAGTTGTTTGAATTGTTTAACATCACCACGGAAGCCGTGGTTGATGCCGCCCAACAGGTGATGGCTAAGTAAACTCAATAGATGGGTTGTTGATATGTTAAAAATTGCAATTAATGGATTCGGCCGTATTGGTCGTAATGTGTTACGCGCTTTGTATGAAACGGGTCGAAATGACCAGATAAAAGTGGTGGCCATTAATGAACTTGCATCGCCTGCAGGGATATTGCATTTATTAAAATATGACACAGCCCACGGCCGTTTTGGCTTTGATGCACACTTGTGCGGACATAGTCTAGTGGTGGCAGGCGACCGCATTCAGCTACTACACTCTGAGAGTATTCATGACTTGCCATGGGACGCCTTGGATGTTGATATTGTGTTAGAATGTACTGGCGTTTACGGTAATAGAGACGCTGGCTTGCAACACATTCAACAAGGCGCTAGCAAGGTGTTGTTCTCGCAACCATGCCAAGCGGATGTTGACGCAACGGTAATCTATGGTGTTAATCATGAGCAGTTAAAAGCAAGCGATACCATAGTGTCCAACGGCTCTTGTACCACTAACTGTATTGTGCCGGTGATCAACGCCCTCGATCATGCGTTTGAAGTAGAAAGTGGTACTATCACCACCATTCACGCCTCTATGCATGACCAACAGGTCATTGACGCTTACCATCCTGATTTGCGTCGCACGCGAGCTGCAAGCCAGTCCATAATTCCTGTGGATACAAAGCTGTCGTTAGGTATTGAACGCATATTACCCAAGTTCTCGGGACGATTTGAAGCCATTGCGGTGCGTGTACCAACAATCAATGTGACGGCGATGGATCTGAGTGTAACGGTGAAGCAAACCGTCGATATTGAAGACGTGAATCGAGTCTTCAAGAATGCTACTGTGGGCAAATTACAGGGTATTTTAGATTACACCGAAGAACCTTTGGTATCTGTGGATTTCAACCATGATCCACATTCATCTATTGTTGACGGTACGCAAACCCGTGTCAGTCACAAGCAATTAATTAAAACCCTCGTGTGGTGCGATAATGAGTGGGGATTTGCTCATCGTATGCTCGACACTGCATGGGTCATGGGACAACTCTCCCAATCACAAATTTAATAACAATATTGGAATCAGTATGTCTGTAGTAAAAATGAATGAACTGGATTTGGCTGGAAAAAGAGTGCTTATCCGTCAAGATTTAAACGTCCCGGTAAAACAGGGCAAAGTAGTTTCTGATGCACGTATCCGAGCTTCACTGCCAACAATACAAGCCGCCCTTGATAGCGGCGCCAGTGTGATGGTGATGTCACATCTAGGTCGCCCAACTGAGGGTGAGTATGATGACAGTTTCTCATTACAGCCAGTGGTTGACTATTTAGCCACTAAATTGTCGTGCCCCGTGCGCTTGGAGACGGATTATTTGTCAGGCGTTGAAGTAGCAACGGGTGAAGTGGTGATATTGGAGAATGTTCGCTTTAATCGCGGTGAGAAGGCGGATGATGAAACATTAGCTAAGCAGTATGCCGCCTTATGTGATGTTTTTGTGATGGATGCATTTGGTACCGCACACAGAGCCCAAGCATCAACCCATGGCGTAGGTTTGCATGCTCCAATTGCGTGTGCAGGACCATTGCTGTCTGGTGAGCTAGAGGCTCTAGCTCGTGCGTTAGAAGCCCCCAAACGTCCAATGCTGGCGATTGTTGGTGGCTCTAAAGTCTCAACCAAACTCACCGTGCTGGATAGCTTGTCTTCAAAGGTTGACCAATTGATCGTGGGCGGTGGTATTGCTAATACGTTCATTGCTGCGCAAGGACATAATGTTGGTAAGTCTTTATATGAAAGCGATCTTATCGCCGAAGCCAATCGACTGGCAACCGTTGCCAAAGCAAATAACGGTGATATCCCAGTACCGACAGATGTTGTGGTTGGTAAAGCTTTTTCCGAAACCACCCCAGCTGAGACTAAATCAGTGGCAGAGGTCACAGATGATGATATGATTTTTGACATTGGCCAAGACACTGCAGCGGTGTTAGCAGAGTTGATAGCCAAGGCCGGAACTATCGTTTGGAACGGCCCCGTGGGCGTGTTTGAATTTGATCAGTTTAGCCGTGGTACTGAAGTGTTAGCAAAAGCCATTGCACAGAGTAATGCGTTTTCAATTGCTGGTGGTGGTGATACGTTAGCGGCGGTAGACAAATACGGTATTGCTGACCAGGTGTCTTATATATCAACCGGTGGTGGCGCATTTCTAGAATTTCTTGAGGGCAAAGTATTGCCAGCGGTAGCGATGCTAGAACAACGCGCTGAGTCATAAAGGTTTAACTTAAATGGTGTAGCCTTGGGGTACCAAGGGAGTGGTACTCATTTAACCTACTGAGAATTGCAAGCTGGCGTTACTGTGCCGTGATTGCAGATTGTTGACCAATCTTGCAGTTTTCTCACCCATTGGTGTACAATAGATTGCCCTTTAAGGTCAAAAACCTTGCAGACAGTTGGCAATAACCCCCTTATTAACGTGTATGCGCCACCGCGTATAGACGTAACTCAAATCGTATTGAATGACATTTAAAGGAGAATAAGCGATGGCATCAGATGCTCAAATAGCCATGTTAGAACAAGTTGAAACACAATCAGGCTTCATTGCTGCGTTAGATCAGAGTGGTGGTAGTACGCCAAAAGCCCTCAAGCTTTACGGTGTTGATGAATCCGCTTATAGCAATGACGAAGAAATGTTTGCTGCCGTTCATGCCATGCGTACACGTATCATCACTAATGACGTGTTTAATGGTGACCGTGTTTTAGGCGCTATCTTGTTTGAAAATACCTTAGAAAGAGATATTGACGGTATTCCATCTGCACAGTATCTATGGGGAAAAAAGCGTGTTGTGCCATTCCTTAAGGTGGATAAAGGTCTTGCAGAAGAGGCTAACGGTGTACAACTGATGAAGCCTATGCCTGGACTGGATGAGTTATTGGCGAAAGCTAACCAACAAAACGTGTTTGGAACTAAAATGCGCTCGGTAGTTAAGTTAGGCAATAAAGCAGGCATTGATGCCGTTGTGGCGCAACAGTTTGAGGTTGCAAAGCAAATACTTGCAGCAGGACTCATGCCTATCATTGAGCCTGAAGTTGATATTAACAGCCCAGAAAAAGCCGATGCGGAAGGCCTGTTGAAAGCCGCAATCGTCACTGAATTAGCCGCCCTTGAAGACGGCGTGAAAGTGATGTTGAAACTGACGATACCGTCAACAGATAACTTCTATAAAGAGCTTGTTGAGCATCCAAGTGTTTTGAAAGTCGTGGCGTTATCAGGTGGATACGTAAGAGACGTGGCGAACAAAATGTTATCAGCTAACGATGGCATGATTGCTAGCTTTTCTCGTGCATTGACAGAGGGTGTATCAGCGCAGCAGTCTGAACAAGAGTATACGCAAACATTAGATGCAGCGATTGAGTCTATTTATCAGGCTTCTAAATAGTTACTACATTAACATAAAAAAGGGCAACGCCGTGCGTTGCCCTTTTTTATGAAACACTGTTTATATCAGTGTGAATTAGAGAGCTATTTTTTGTTTATGAGGTAATTCTATAACGAAGTGGTTGCAGCACAAGTAAGCAAACACTATCGCTTCGCACTTATCATTAACTTATCAGACAGTATTGAACTAAACCTAGCTTGTCATCTCACTTAATTTAAAGCTCTGTATAGAAGCACCCAAGGTCTCGCCCTGCTCAATGAGTTTCTTAGATTCGTTTTTATTAATGCCAGTGAACTCAAACGCCTGCTTTGCCACATCAGAAATTCCAACAATGTTTCTTGCCACGTCCTCTGCAACGATACTTTGCTGTTCAATTCCCGTTGCGACAGATACATTTTTTTCGGTGACATCGTTAATATGGCTGAATATATGCTGCAGACTTTGTGAAATATTCACCGCACTGTCATTTACATGGCTACCATTTTTACTCGACACTTGAATAGAGTTTACTACCTCAGCTATCTCAGCTTGTAAGCTGACGATCACGTTATTAATGTTACTGGCAAGCTCTTGTGTACGGCCGGCAAGAATCCTTACTTCATCAGCAACAACCGCAAATCCTCGTCCTTGTTCACCGGCTCTTGCGGCTTCAATCGCGGCATTGAGGGCCAATAGATTGGTTTGGTCTGCTACACTCGCGATCACCGATATAATATCCGTAATTTCCTCAGATTTCATAACCAATGAAGAGGCATCTTGCTCTGCCTTGCCCAAGGTTGATGACAAACTAGAAACCGTTGTATTGACGTGATTTAGTTGCCCCAAGCCTTGCTCTGTCAGCTGCAATACGTTACTGGCATCGGCCGCTGTGCTTTCCGATAGTTGCGAAAGGTCAGCTATTGTGGTTGACATTTCTGTTACGGCGGATGCAATACTTTCTGTTTCCTGCATTTGCAATTGTGCGCCGTCGTTGGTGATGGTTGCATTGGTATTTATGGTGGTTGTTGCATTGTCGATGACCGATAATGAACCCTCTACGCGTTTGAATATGATATTCAAATTATCACTAAATACATTAATCGCATCTGATATCTGTTTGAATTCATCATTACCAGAGGTTTCTATTCTGTTGCTTAAATCATGATGAACCGTCATTGTCTCGATATGTCTAAGCAATCTCCCGACACGACGTTTAATGGTTTTAACGGTTCTGTAAGAGCCAAAAACGAGGAGTCCCAAAGCAACAGCACTCAAAATTTGTTGCCAGCGATTGACGGTGCTGATGAATATCGAGCTGTTAGTAGTAATATTATTTTCTAACCCTATAAACTGCTTATTTACATCTTCGCTGGCCATAGCAAGATCACCACGTAAACCGTCGGTATTGGCAAGACCAATGCCTGTTTCGGCGTCAAACAGGTTTAAAAAGTCTTGCTGATAAGCACTCACTAACGGTGTTATTTCAGCATTGAGCTCTGGGTATTGGATTAATTGATTGCGGAAACTTAAAATCAGTTGATTAAATTTTGTAATATATTTAGCGTCTCTGCGCAACATGAAGTCTTTTTCTGCTCGTCGCAGTTGCAGCATTGTAATTAATAAGTCTTTGTGTTCACTGCCAAGCCTTTTCTCTACTTTGTGCACTGACGAACGCAGCATGCCGTAAGCGCCGTCTTTCGCATGATATCCCACGAGACGTTGTTGTTGTACCAATGCATCGAATGTATCTTTGTAGCGATCTACTGCTTGTTTCATGGTGGCTAGCTGTTGGCGGCTAACACCATTATTACGTAATTCTTCTCTGCTACCGGAGATGAAGTCAAGGATCTGATTGACGTCATCACGAAATGTTTTTGAATGGCCATCTGCGGGACTTTTTAAAAATTGATTTGCTGCGACGTGAGCGGACTCTAATAACACCATGCTTTTATTTAATTTTAACAACAGACTTTGCTGCTTTGATGAAATACTGTTGGTAACGTTAAACATCATTAATAACATAACAACAATAACGATACAGGTAGCAGTGGCGAGGATTAATTTGTTAACAACAGTGAATTTCATTATTTTCATCCCGAAATATTTCGCGCGAGGATATCGAGAAATTATGACATTCATAAGACATTCAAAAGACATTCAGAAGAAATTTTTGAGATGGTCTAACGTTTTAACTTACTTACCCCTAGTTATTTAATGCATTTTTTGTCATCATTACTGCCACTTTGTATTGGAATGTAATTATGGTCTCTAAAAAATCCACCCAAGAATCCCTTCCTCCCTTATTTGTAGACAGGGAAGATAGAGAAGCGTTTGCTCGGCAACGCCAATCAACGCCAACCACGGGTGGTCAGTCTCAGAAGACAACAAATACACAGACTAATAACTCAAAAGCCTCCTCTTCAGCAGGCGGTCGCGGTATTGCTTGGTTTGCCTTATTGGTAGCCTTGAGTGGGTATGGTGGTAGCTGGTTTTTACATGAGCAACTCTCAATGAGGACGGCCTCGTTAAAATCGGCCACGTTGCGTATTGACGAATTGGAGAGACAACTTTCCCTAACCGGTGAAGAATTGGGCGAATCTTCTGGAAGTTTACAAACCCAGTTAGTTCAGCTGAACAACAAAACCCAAACCTTGTGGGACGAAATGGATAAGCTTTGGGCCTCAGCATGGCGTAAAAATCAGGCGCAAATTAAAACTGTTGAAAATAAAACGGCGGCAAATTCAAAGCAAGCGTCGAGCAATAGCAAAGCAAATGACACAACTAAAAAGAATTTGTGGAAAGTTTCTCACAAGGTTGATGGTAACGCAGACAAAATAGTCACCGTAGAAACGGCCTTAGCGCAAAGTGCAGAGCGGATAACTGCCACGAGCGATATGATGATTGCTATTGAAGACACTGTTCAACAAATGGAAGAAAGCAATGTCATGGCAAAAAGTGATAATTTGAAGCGTGACACGTCCATTTCAGCGCTCACCCAACAAATCCGGGATATGCAAGGGGTGAATCAACGCTTGCAAAAGCAACTAACCGAACTTAACGATTGGCGCAAAAATCAATCTACCAGTAATCCACCGGTTACTAATGCTAATCAATAGCCAGTAACATATAAAGCATCTTATTGACCAGCACAATTGGCTATCAGTGTAGCCGTTGTGTTGATTCCTTTTTGTCTGCGTTTCCTCTACTTATTTTTATGGCTTGAGCAAGCATAACAAAGCGGAATTTTTGTAATGCAACATTACCGCTTTTCGTATAGAATTTAGCGCATCAAAACTTAAGTAGACCTTTTAATTTTGTCTATTAAAACCAATAGCAAAGCAGCGTGAGAATTATGTTTGAATTAAACCCTATTAATACTGCATTAGCAGATATTCGTGAACGAACACTGATGCTTCGGGGGTACCTTTGACTACGATCAAAAGTCAGAGCGTTTAGAAGAAGTCAATCGGGAATTAGAAAGTCCAGACGTATGGAATGAACCTGATAGAGCACAACTGTTAGGCAAGGAAAAAGTAAGCCTTGAACGGGTTGTTGACACGGTTAAAAAATTAGATGTTGGCGTTGAAGACGTGGAAGGTTTGATTGAACTGGCGGTTGAAGCTGAAGATACAGAGACATTTGAAGAAGCAGAAGCAGAATTACAAGGTTTGTTGCAACAGCTAGAAGAGTTGGAATTTAGGCGTATGTTTTCTGGTCAGCAGGATGCCAATGACTGTTATTTGGATATCCAATCAGGCTCTGGTGGTACGGAAGCTCAAGACTGGGCAAGTATGTTATTGCGAATGTATTTGCGTTGGGGCGAAGATCATGGCTTTAAGACCGAACTAATCGAAGTGTCTGACGGTGACGTTGCGGGTATTAAAAGCGCCACCATTCGTTTTTCTGGTGAATATGCGTTTGGCTGGTTACGCACCGAGACGGGCGTTCACCGCTTAGTAAGAAAATCACCATTCGACTCTGGGAGCCGTCGACACACGTCGTTTGCCTCTGCGTTTATTTATCCTGAAATTGATGACGATATTGAAATTGATATTAATCCGTCTGATTTAAGAATAGACACCTACCGTGCATCCGGCGCTGGTGGTCAACATGTTAACAGAACAGACTCGGCTGTGCGTATTACCCATTTACCCACGAATGTTGTGGTGCAGTGTCAAAACGATCGCTCGCAGCATAAGAATAAAGATCAGGCGATGAAGCAGTTAAAAGCAAAACTGTTTGAATTGGAAATCAGTAAACAGAATGCAGAAAAACAGGCAATGGAAGATACCAAATCTGATATTGGCTGGGGAAGTCAAATTCGTTCATATGTGCTTGATGACTCAAGAATCAAAGATTTGAGAACCGGCGTTGAAACGCGTAACACCCAAGCGGTATTAGATGGCAGTCTAGATAAATTCATCGAGGCAAGCTTAAAATCAGGTTTATAACAGGAAAGACCATGACAGATAAACAACAAGACGAAAATAAATTGATTGCTGAGCGAAGAGCGAAGTTAGAAGCAATCCGTGAGAATTGCAGCGCCAACGGTCACCCTAATCAATTTGAGCGTAAACAGTTAAATGCTGATTTACAGAGCGAGTTTGGCGAACATGATAAAGAGGCATTGCAGACACTGGCGCATCAGGTCAGCGTAGCTGGCCGTATTATGGCTAAACGAGGCCCGTTTTTAGTATTACAAGATATGTCTGGTCGTGTCCAAGCGTACGCTGATAAAGACACTCAAAAAGCCCTCAAGGCGCAATACGGTAGTTTAGATATTGGTGACATTGTTGGCGTATCTGGGGCTTTACACAAGTCAGGTAAGGGAGACTTGTATGTCAACATGGAAAGCTATCAATTACTGACGAAAGCGTTGCGTCCGTTGCCTGAGAAGTTTCACGGTTTAGCTGACCAAGAAACCAAATACCGTCAGCGTTACGTGGATTTGATTACCAATGAAGATTCTCGTAATACCTTCATTATGCGCAGTAAAATTGTTACAGGCATACGCAAATTTCTGACTGAGCGTAACTTTATGGAAGTTGAAACGCCAATGTTACAGGTCATACCGGGTGGCGCGACGGCTAAGCCGTTTGTAACGCACCACAATGCCCTAGACATTGATATGTACCTGCGGATAGCGCCTGAGCTATATCTGAAACGTCTAGTGGTTGGTGGCTTTGAAAGGGTCTTTGAAATTAATCGCAATTTCCGTAATGAAGGCTTGTCGACACGGCATAATCCTGAATTCACGATGATTGAGTTCTATCAGGCTTACGCAGATTACCGTGATATGATGAATTTGACAGAGGAAATGTTGCGCTGGCTAGCCCTAGAAGTGACAGGTAACTCTGTGATTGTAAACACGGTCAAAGATACTGAAGGAAACGTCATTAGTGAAAGTCATTATGATTTTGACCAGCCGTTTACGCGCTTGTCTATGACTGACGCAATTTTAAAGTATTACCCAGAGGCAGATGCCGCGGCGTTGCAGGACCCAGAAAATAACCTTGACCGTCTGAAAGCAATGGCCAAAGCATTACACATCAAGGAGCCCGAGGTAGACGGTATATGGGGACCTGGTAAGTATATTTGCGAAATTTTTGAAGCCACCGCAGAAGAACAGTTGGACCAACCGACGTTTATCACCGAATACCCGTGGGAAGTCTCGCCACTGGCAAGACGTAACGATGAAAACGCATTCATTACTGACCGTTTTGAGTTCTTTGTTGGTGGCCGTGAGCTTGCCAATGGTTTCTCGGAGTTAAATGACGCGGAAGATCAAGCCGCTCGCTTTGAGAAGCAAGTCATTGAAAAAGATGCAGGTGATGATGAAGCCATGCATTTTGATGCTGATTACATTCGCGCATTGGAGCACGGTATGCCACCAACAGCGGGTGAAGGTATTGGCATTGATCGTTTGATTATGCTGTTCAGTGATAGCCCAACCATCAAAGATGTTATTTTATTCCCGCATATGAAGCCTGAAGCCCCGTCAGAGTAGTTATTAACAGGCGATAACAGATGATAAAAATTTTATTCAGCTGTTATCGCTAGTCGTTAGTGACATCTAAATCGTTCATTATAACGTAAGCTTATTTCCACTGTTGTTCAATTACGACCGCGAACCTTGTGTGTCGGTTATCAAATGAGTATGTTATGAAACAAGCCCCTATCATTATTACCGGTGCAGGTCAGCGACTTGGATTAGCCACAGCATTGTCTTTACACAAACATGGCTATAAAGTTCTTTGCACTTACAGAAATCATAAAGCGGGTGTAGACGTATTAGTTCAGCAGGGCATTGAATGCATACAAGCAGATTTCTCAGATGATGACGGCGTTGCAGATTTTATTGACTATGTGGTGAAACGTTATACGGTTGTTAGGGGAATTATTCATAATGCGTCTGAATGGCTAAAGGATGATAATCCCCCTGCTGAGTTGATGCAGCGCTTATTACAAGTTCATGTGAAAGCGCCTTTTCAGATTAATCAGGCGTTAAAATCTAAGCTTATTGCCTATGGTGAAGACGGTATGATGGCTGACATTATTCACGTTACTGATCATTCAGCATCTACGGGTAGTGAAAGCCACATTGCTTATGCTGCCAGTAAAGCGGCTCTTGAGAATATGATGCTGTCCTACGCCAAAGCCTTGTCGCCAAAGGTCAAAGTTAACAGCGTGGCACCGTCTTTATTGATGTTCAACGATAATGATAGCCTTGCTTACCGTCAGCAAGCCGGCCGCAAAAGCTTGTTACCTGTAAGCCCTGGTGTACAAGAGGGCGTTGAAGGTATAGCGTATTTGCTTAACAGCGAATATATTACCGGTCATGTTTTAAGTTTAAATGGCGGTCGCCATTTGGCAACGGCGACAATAAACTCTATAATGCCAGTCCATGATACGCAATAAATCATTTCTGTTAGTAAGCAAGGGATAATAAACATGTCGCAGGCTCTAAATAAGCATCAATCAAATATCGCCAATAACATCAGTGATGATGCGAAACGGGTGCATGATGTATTGTTAAAACGCGGCTTAGAAACACCTCTTATTGAAAATGGCTTGTCTGACGAGCAGAAACAACAAATTATAAAAGACAATTTCACTCAGATTATGCAGACCCTAGGCTTGGATCTTACAGATGATAGCTTGATTGAGACCCCCCATAGAATTGCCAAAATGTTTGTCAAAGAAATATTTTCAGGCCTCGACTATGCCGAGTTTCCTAAATTGACGGTGATAAACAATAAGATGGGGGTTGATGAAATGGTTAAGGTTAAAGACATTTCAGTGACCAGTACCTGTGAACACCATTTCGTTACCATTGATGGTACGGTTAAGGTGGCTTACATTCCACAAGATAAAATTATTGGCTTGTCAAAAATTAATCGTATTGTGCGCTTTTTTGCTCGTAGACCACAAGTGCAGGAGCGTTTAACTCAGCAAATACTTGCAACCTTGCAGACGCTATTAGAAACTGACGACGTGGCAGTCTCTATGACAGCAGTTCATTACTGTGTCAAAGCTCGGGGAGTCATGGACGCGACGTCATCTACACAAACAACCTCCCTTGGCGGGCGCTTCAAAAAAGTTGATAAGACACGTAATGAATTCTTGCTAGACTAATCTTTGGCGTCATCATTTGTAACAAATTATTCTTCCTGTCGCCAATAGTTACAGCGGGTTCTATTGATTTCTCTCGTAAATACATGTCCGGATGGGTAGTTCCAGTGTTATTGATACCATTGTATTATTTTTTGTAATTTATCACTGTGTACTTTATAAATAACTAATCTAGACTGTACGCGTTAAATCACTATCTGCTAGCCAATGATTAGAACAACGCGGGGCGTTGATTTGGTTAATCTTTGTTTAAGAGAGGGAATCTTATGGTTAATATACTAAACAACATGTCAATGCGGGCCCGCATTGCCATAGTCATTGCATTGAGTGTCGTTATTTCTTTAAGTATTACAGGCATTTTATTTGTTGAACGCAGTACAACCGAAATTCAGAAAGCACTTTTGTCTCAGCATCAAGCTGATCTCACTTCCAAAGGTAACCTTGTCCACTCTCAGGTCTCCGAGTACTTTACCACGATTAAAAATCAGATAATAACGGTTGCTAATCAACCTGCAACAAAAAGCGCTCTCAGTGACTTTACGGATGCTTTCAATCAGGCCGACGTCACACTGAGTAATGCAGACATTGAGCAACTAAAAGATTATTACAATATTAGTTTTACTGAAATGTATCAAAGTAAGAACGCTGATAATGTTGATGCAATGGCACTTTTCCGTGGGTTACCTAATGATAGTCAGGCGTTACAAGCCCATTGGATTTCAAATAACCGTCATCCTCTGGGCAATAAAAATAATCAACTTGACGCAAATGATGGCAGCAGTTACTCAAAGGTTCATTCACAACATCACTCGACATTTAATCAATTTTTACAAGCGTTTGGCTACTATGATATTTTCCTCGTTGATGCGAAATCCGGCGATATTGTTTACAGCGTGTTTAAGGAACTGGATTTTGCGACTAACTTGCGCAATGGAGTCTACGCCAACAGCGGTATTGGTGAGGCTTTTAACCAAGCACTTAGCCTGGCTGAGGGAGAGACCTTCTTAACCGATTTTGCCGATTATTTACCCTCATATAACAGTCCCGCGAGCTTCATTAGTAGTCCCATCTACGTCAATAACCAAATCACTGGTATCCTCATTTTTCAAATGCCCATTGATCGCATAAATAATATGTTAGTGCATTCAGAGAATTGGAAAGAGCAAGGCTTCGGCTTATCAGGAGAAACTTATTTAGTAGGAGGCGATGGTACTTTGCGTAGTGAAAGTCGTTTCTTTGTTGAAGATAAAAAAAATTATTTGTCTGCGATTAAGCAAGATTACCCTGTAGTTGCCGAAAGAATTACCAATAAAAATACCAGTATAAACTTACAGCCAGTGGCTAGCACTGCTGCGCAACAGGCATTGGCTGGTAAGAGTGGATTCGATACGATTTTAGACTACCGTAAGGTTGAGGTTCTGTCTGCTTACCGCCCAATTAGTATAGGTAATATGCAGTGGGGACTGATGGCTGAAATTGATGTTTCTGAAGCTTTTTCAGCGGCGTCATCACTTAAACGTCAAATGACGCTAGCCACGGTTTTATCTGTGATTACTATGAGTTTAATTTTTGCTGCCATTGCGTTTTATTTGAGTAAAACATTGGTAGCCCCGCTAAACGCGATTGCCGCCAATTTTACTCAGTTAAACTCTCAAGATGCTAATTTGTCACAACAATTAAAGCCTAGCAGCATCCCTGAAATAAATATTGTTGTCGGGCAGTTTAATATCTTTTTGGCACAACTTGCCGGTATTATTACTGAGTTAAAGAGTCATGCGGAATTAGTCGCTTCATCTAGTACACAGCTTAGTGCAATCACCGAACAGTCCAGCGCCACCAGTATTCAACAAAAAAATGAGACTCAAACGGCAACGGATGCGGTGGCGCGCTTTATTAATATTTCAGAGGAGTTGCATTCAAAATCAGAGCAGGCTAATGGTAACGCCATTGCCGCCGAACAATGCACTGTAGAGAACAGTCAGCAAGCATCCGTGGCGTCGTCAAAGATTTCGGAATTGGTGACCAGCGTTGAAGAGTCGTCTTCTAGTTTGTCAGTATTACATTCTGAAGTTAATAACATTAGCCAAGTACTTGACGTAATCAATAGTATTGCTGATCAAACAAACCTATTAGCGTTGAATGCTGCAATAGAAGCCGCCAGAGCGGGTGAACATGGAAGGGGTTTTGCCGTAGTTGCTGACGAGGTAAGAACCCTAGCCGCACGGACTCAACAAAGTACCATAGAAATAAAGGGAACCATTGAGACCCTGACTCAGGTAGCCCAGCAAGCATTAGAGTCTATGGAATGTGCCTCAACTGCTGCCGTTTCTGGTGCCAGTGTTGTGAATACTGTCAGTTTGCAGCTTGACCAGTTGAGAGCGACTATACGAGATATTACTGGCGCCAGTAGCGAAGTATCAGAGGGTGTGACACAGCAATTAAGCATGTGCAGTGACATTCGTGGTGTTATGGCGCGCATGATTGAGTCTATTACTGAAATGAGCCAAGCTAATCATGAAACCGCATCGTCAGCGTCAGGGTTGTCAGATACGGCTAATCAAGTGCAGGGATTAGTGGCCAAGTTTAAAGTTCATGATATCGCCTAGCCTAGCTGGCCTAGTGCCGGTTTAAAGGCCTTTACCGTGACGCTTTGGTAAACGCCAGCGTCAATGTAAGGGTCTTTATTTGCCCACGTTTCTGCATCAGCTAATGTCTCGAATTCAGCAATGATCACAGACCCCAAGTATGCTTCTTCCTCGCTATCAGCTGGACATGGGCCGGCGACAAGTAGTCGTTGTTCTGACTCTAGCAGCTTTAACCGTGCTATGTGAGCCGGTCTTGCCCGTAAACGCGCTGCTAGACTGTTATCTGTATCTATCCCACTAATCACATACCACATTATTTATCCTCTTCAGTGTTAAGGTATTTGTTGAGGCTCAACACGGTACCGATAATCAAGATGAAGGACGCCGCGGTCATACCAAACACCTTAAAGTTTACCCATTGCTCTTCGCTCAATGTATTCGCAATATAAACATTCAACATTGCAGCTGCGGTAAAAAAAACAGCCCAAATATAGCTGACTCGTGCCCATAACTTATCAGACATGGTTATCGCACTACCCAATATTGTTTTAACGATGGGCTTTTTAAACCATTGACTGACAATGATAACAAGTGCAAATACTGCGTATAGCGCCGTCGGTTTTAGCATGATAAAACGTTTGTCTTGCAGCAATAGGGTTAAACCGCCAAGTACCAAGCCAATAGCTAATATAGCCACTTGGTTTTTCGGTACCGTGCGATTGCGCAGATAAACCGCGGCAATGTGTAAGGCACTTGCCGCCATTAATACTGCTGTTGCCCAGTAAATATCAAAAAACTTGTAGACTGCAAAAAATGCAATGAGTGGAATGAATTCGAGTAGTGCCATCAATAAATCTCCGTTTAGCTAGAGATAGTTTACTGAAATTATAAGAACGGGGGAAACAATTTATTTTAAGTATGTTTGTCACCACGTTAGCGAGCGATGGCTATTCTGAGAAAATCGTAACGTGGAATTGTTATATTCAGTTTTGATTCATGTGCACATAGGTATAACTGAAGATAGATTTATTTGGCTATTACAAGGAATTTGCCTATGTGTTTACGTGTAATTTTTAGTTTGTTTACTTTATTTTGTTGTCAAAGTCTTGCCATTGCGGTTGAAACTCATGACACCTCCCCTAATGATAGTGTTGTCTCCACCGTGCAAAACCCGGGTATTCCAGCATTATTGTCTCATCATGATATTGACGTTTACGATGTAGATATTTCGTTGTCTCAAGACCGAGACCACGACGGATATTATTCGCAACTAGAAGTATCATTCGATGTTGACACCTACCGTGATTCCCAATGGCTATACGCGGAATTATATCTGCATGATGATGCTGTCAGCTATCACTATCACACAACCAATGATTTCGTTATTTACGGTCAGTCGCCTTTTGATGTGCTTGCCATTGATTCAGAACTGTCCAGCGGCTTTCCTAGCCAGTATTATGAACTCTCAATTTACTTGTACGACGCACTGACAGGGCAACTGTTGACTGTTGTAAATAGTCATCAGAGTTACTATTCGCCACCCTTGTTACTAGAAAGTAATGAGTACGACCAGCCTGCGATTGTACCTGTATATCCAGTCAGACCCCATGTCACATCCCATGAACACGGCGGTAGTGCGGGGTATTTATTGCTATTATGTTGCCTTGTATCAGTTTACCGTCGCCTGTGTACAGTGAAGTCTTCGACTCACAGGTAACGTTTTTTATTGCGCGATGGGGCATTTAGGCATATGGTTAAGCCACGTAATATCATAGGTTTAAGTTATGACACAAGTTAAATCATATCGACAGAGTTTAGCTGGGGGTAATCACCTTGGCTTTATTCAATTAGACAGACCCGCACAATTAAATGCGCTGTCCTATGACATGATCAATAGCTTGTTTCAGCAACTCACACAATGGCAATCAGATGATAGTATTACTGCCGTATTTTTGGACTCTAGTAGTCAAAAAGCGTTTTGTGCTGGCGGTGATATTGTTGCTGTATATCACAGTATTAAGGACGAAGAAAAGGACCGAGAACGGCAAGCTATCAATTATTTTGCTTTGGAATACCGACTTGACTATCTGATCCATAATTATCCCAAGCCGATCATTGCTTGGTGCGATGGTTTAATTATGGGCGGAGGTGTTGGTTTATTTGTAGGCGCCAGTCACCGTATTGTTACCGAAACGAGCCTGATGGCCATGCCGGAAGCAAAAATTGGCTTTTTCCCTGATGTTGGCGCGACGTATTTTTTGCCTCGCACGCAGCCGGGTGTTGGAATTTTAATGGCGTTAACGGGCTGTCGAATCAATGCAGTTGATGCGATTGATAATGGTTTGGCAGATTACCTTTTAACCACAAATCACAAATATGACGTCATTGAAGGGCTTAAAACGCTCGAGTTTTCTGGTGATTCATCGACAAATGAAATCCTTATATCAAACTTGTTGTCATCTTTACCAGCACCAGAACTTGAGGCAACCTTATTACCTCGGTTGGCTACACAATTGTCTGAGTTGGCGAATCAAACTAGCGTGTTCGAACAATGTAATAGTATTTTGTCATGGGATAACACTGAGCCTTATATCGCCCAATTTCAACAAGGACTAGCGGATGCTTCCCCCCTAAGCTTACACCTTATAAACGCGCAACTGTCACAACCCTTGAGTATGTCTTTGGGTGAATGCTTTCAATTTGAATTAACCTTGGCATATCGTTGTCTTGAGCTACATGAATTTGGCGAGGGAATTCGCGCGCACCTAGTAGACAAAGATAAGCAACCTGAATGGCTTTATCAAACACTCAATGACGTAACCGATGATTGTTTGGCGATGGCATTCTCTTGTGTATGGCCCCGCAACTATCACCCTCTCACGAACATTGAAGAGCTATCCATAGACTAATACATCGCGCAGTGTAGGTGTTTCTGATATAGTATTGCGCTGTTTTTATCCTGGATTAATTATGAATTGGACCTGCCCCAAATGCTCTGAGCTTTTGTATTTATTTGGCTGTCAGTGGCGCTGCGTGAATAATCACACCTATGATTGTGCCAAAGAAGGCTATGTCAATTTGTTGTTGGCTCAACACAAAAAAAGTAAAGAGCCGGGAGATAATAAAGACATGGTTAATGCGCGGCGACAATTTTTGTCTGCGGGCCATTATGCACCTTTGGCAACAGCCATTGGCACTGCCTTAAAAGCCCATTTGACGGCAAAATCCAGCGTTCATATTCACGATGTTGGTTGTGGCGAAGGCTATTACCTTGATAGCTTGTCACCCCTGTGGGACAACACAGACACATCACTGATATTGAGTGGTAATGATATTTCAAAGATAGCGATTCAAAAAGCGGCTAAGCGATATAAGAACTGTCATTTTGCCGTCGCCAGTAGCTTTCAATTGCCATTGGCCAATGAATCATTAGACGGAGTAATCCAGGTGTTTGCTCCAACCGAAGCTAATGAATTGGCTCGCGTCCTGAAAACAGGTGGTCTGTGGGTTAACGTTGAACCCGCTAGTAAGCACATGGTTGAGCTTAAACAGGCTCTTTATCAGTCTCCGCAACCCCATCAACTAAGCGACATCAACCATCCAAACTTTCAATTGATAAAGGACCAAGCGGTGTCGTTCTCATTGACTCTCAATGACGAGCAAGAGCGTTTAGCACTATTAATGATGACACCCTATTATTGGCGAGTAGCCGAAGGGGACCTGCCCAGAGTACTAGACAGTATGAAGCAGGTTACTGCTGACTTCAGTTTACGAGTTTATCAAAAAATCGCGCAGTCTACTGAATAAACTGGGTTATTTTCTTTATTCCAGGTTTTAGTAAATGCATAGGCAAGGGGTGTTGGTTTAATCTATTGCCTTGGTTGTCATGGGTATCATGGTGTCCAGTGTTGTAAATCCGAGTATGTTCAGTCATTGTTTGTATGACGATACCATCAACGGTGGTATTTATTAGCCATTCTTGTGGCGTTTGTAATGCATTATGGCCAGTACTGTAAGCATCGCTAGGTGCCCTACAACCCGCTTGTGACAAGAGCGTAGGGACAACATCAAGGTGCTGACTCATGGCAATACTGTTCTTCATTTCAATATTGCTGTAGAGCGATGCTTGACCACCGTTGCCTAGCTCGGTAATAAGCAGGCGATAATCATTATTCTGTATACTTGATAACACCTGATTAAGCTGCGTATTACTAACAAATCCGACACTGACACCTTGTTTGTTTTGAATTGCCTGGGTGAAACCATCCCATGGTTGTATATACGGTTTCAATGGAGAAAATTTTAATAAACGTGTGCTTTGATAGAGCGATACAGGCATGCCAAGTTGTGACGGTAAGTCAATGATAATCGGTAATTTACCTTGCATAATGTCTGTGTAGATATCAGGCATGGAATAAATCAAATTAAAAGCGCTTGATGAAGGATTCGTGGTCAAGTCATAGTGTTGTTGCCAACGTGATAATGTATCCACTGCGTCGAGAGTGTCGATACCACCCTCAGTGCTAACTAACAGTAAGACTGGCTTATCATCAATGGCACAATAGACGGGGCGTAATGGGTAGTTGATGGTGTCAATATTATTATTAAATTGTATGACTTGCTGCTGCTGGTGCCTACTAAGATCAAACAAACCATAATTCGCCATCAGTGTCTTGGCAGTCAATGGGTAAGACAATGGGAACATGTCGTCTTGCTGTAATATTGGTTTATATAGTTTTGTATCTGCCCACATGTGCATTAGGTGACTGATAATGAAACAGCATACAAAAATGCCTGCGCCAACTTTTGCAACCGGTGGGCGCCTAAGGCGTTCCAATCGCTTCCATATACCGTTCGCTATAGCCAACTGCAGCGATAACCAAACGGCGAAGAGCACAGCAAGGTAGCCGCGGTACTGAGAGGCGACTTGATCCAGAGCAAAGGAGGCTTGTTGACCAAGGGATACTGAGCTCATATCGTTAATATGGCTACCCGTCTTGGTAAAGAAAAGCGCATCCAAGGCAAGTAAAGCAATCCCTGTGGCGGTGGCTACAGCCCCCCAAAGCTTTATAAACCGAATGGATTTAATCAGGTAACACACAGGGAGCACAAAAAGAATAAAAAATACAAAGCTTATGAAACTAATATGACCAATCCAATTGACTAACATGTATGTGTTGCCAATGAAACTGTCGGGTAGTGGTACGCTGACGGCATAAATAGAGGCAATGCAAATACTCAATATCACATTAACAAACGCAAACCAGTGTCCCCATGCAAGGTTGTCTTCACGTTGTTTGTGATATGATTTATCTGGAAATATCATATTAGCCTCTATTGAACACGAATGACTATTTTACGCTTTTGGTGAGCACTTCGGTGAATTTTTGAACCCCTTTCACTCTATTTTCAGGGGTAAATTGATGCTGGAATATTTGAGTGATAACATTACCTAATACCATGAGTGAAAGATCCCTATCTGCTTTGTTTGTTTCTAACGCAACGATAACGTCGTTCATGGCGGCTTCAAATTGTTTGTCGGTGTATTTAGAGCGTTGTGGCATAGTGACCCCAAGGTAATGTATTTTAAATGATGGTAGCAAGTTATGACTTGCTACTCCAGTAAATCTGAATAAATGCGAGGTAATTGATCGCATTACTAACGAGGTAATAATAATGAGTGCAGTGATTCACCATTTTGTGGTTCATCAGATAGTATTGGACCAAGAAGGGAAGCTTGGACTCGCACCAAGAAATGACTGCTATGATGTGACCCCAGACATTGAAGGACTAGCACAACAGCTCAATCAAGTGTTTAACGCCAAACCTGGTAAAGGGGTTGGGTGTTTCGTGCAAGAGAAAAGTGCCGCTTTCACAGACGGACTGTCAGCAATGCTGGAAAATCCGGATAGTTTTTATTCATTCAGTGTCGATGTGGCAACATTGTTGATTAAAACCTTGGCTGAACACGGTAAGTCGGAAACAGGTTTTTTGATTTTTAATCATTATCAATATCTTGCTACAGATTACTTGATGATAACCTTGTTAAATACCAAGCAGCATATTGAAATTAATCAAGCCCTAGAGCTGTACCACAGAGACCATTTAGATGTTGCCAAAATGCAGTTGGCATTCCGTGTAGATCTCACTCAATACACGGTACAACCAGAACAAAAACGCTATGTTAGTTTTATCAAAGGACTCATGGGTAGACGCGTTGCAGACTTTTTTATGGATTTTGTTGGTTGTGAAGAGCAAGTGGATATTAAACAACAAAACCGTCAATTGGTGCAAAGTGTTGAAGAATATTTGGCGTCTGAACAATTAGATCCGGAAGAGAAACATCAAAGTCGCCAGTTGGTAAGTGATTACTACAAAGAGAAGGTGGATAATCACGAACAGGTTGACGTAGAAGAATTGTCCAATCAATTGCCTGCGTCAGACCAAAACAATTTTGAGCAGTTTGTTCAGCAATCAGAAACGCCATTAGAGCGCAATTTTCAAGCGGATAAGACCGCGGTGAAATCACTGACTAAATTTTCTGGTGCGGGTGGTGGTATTTCTATTAGTTTTGATCGTGAAAAACTGGGTAACAGTATTCATTATGACGCGCAAACGGATACTCTGAGCATTGCCGGTATTCCACCTAATTTGAAAGACCAATTGTTGCGCAATAAGTGAGTTTAAGCAGACGGCTTTACAGTCTTTGCTTGGGATTCATGTTATAGTATAAGCAGTCTGCGATAATGCAGTATTTTTTTAAGGTAGATCGATCAGCATGCAGTTGTTTGTAAATGACCTAACGGTCATGGATTTTTCATATTTATGTCCCGAACGAGGAATGGTTGGGGAGAGTTGGATAGTAGACGTCATTCTTGAGGGTTCGTTAAACGAAGAAAGTATGGTGTTGGATTTTGGTAAAGTTAAGAAACAACTAAAACACTTAATAGACGAGTATGTTGATCATAAATTATTAATTCCTGTTGAACATCCTTTCACTAAGGTTCAGAAACCTGAGGATGAAGGTAACGTGGCCGTTCAGTTCATGCGTCCAGGGGGCAAGTCCATTCATCTGCATTGTCCACCTGAAGCTTATGCATTTGTCTATACATCAGAAGTTAATATGACCAGTGTGAGTGATTACTTACGTCAGATTATTTCAATACACTTACCCGAGAATGTTGAAGGGTTAACGCTGAATCTGCGTGCTGAAGTGATTGAAACGCCATTTTATCATTACACCCATGGGTTAAAGAAACACGACGGTAATTGCCAGCGTATCGCCCACGGTCATCGCTCTAAAGTAACCGTATTTGAAAATGGTGACGAGAGTTTACAATGGCAAGAATATTGGGCGTCACGTTGGCAAGATATTTATATTGGTTCAGCAGATGATCAAATTACCGCGGCTCAATATCCCGGACTTAATAGTGATGAGATGACAGATGATAGCCATTTCTTTTTTGCTTATGAGGCATCTCAAGGGCATTTTTCAATAGCGATTGGCAAAACTGAAAGCGAGATTATTGATACCGATTCAACGGTTGAATGTTTAGCTGAGTACATGGCCGCACAACAAAAATTATTGAAACCTGAAAATACTTATCAGGTACTGGCGTTTGAAGGAGTAGGCAAAGGTGCAATTGCAAATTCGTAA
>JBELHI010000001.1:85404-89675 GCA_042091475.1 Alteromonadaceae bacterium | reverse complement strand
ATTTGTAGGCCAGCCGCATCGTCTTTTGCACTGTTGATACGGAAACCTGATGATAGACGCTCAAAGCTAGTTTGTAGTGCACTACCAGACTTAGAAAGGTTAGCCTGTGCGTTTAGCGATGATGCATTAGTTTGAATACTTAACATGAGAAAAACTCCTACGGTGAATAATATCTGTTCTGTAAGCCTTATCGACCACTTCCCAGCCACCTTTAATTAATTTTAAAAAAATTTTTGCCGGCAGGATAATTCACCGTCGACAAAAAGGATATCGACCAAGGTTTATCATCCTTTAGTATTATTTAAAAAAAATTAACTATTTTTTCACCAATCCCCAAAACCCCAGCAAAACCAAACCCTCCAGCACCACAAAAACCCAAAAAAAAACCTAAATCCCCTTCTTTCCCCCTCCTTTTATCAAGACACCCACGTTAATTTCCAATTTTTAATTTATTTTTTCTCAAGACATCCACAATAAAATTAAAAAAATAAATGTTTATAAGCCCATTAATAAAAGAAAAAATATCAAAACATCAAGATAGCTCCAACTTTGTTCAAATTTTTATCAATGCTTTAATTTTTAATTTATCAAGACATCCAACATAAGGGCTTTAAAAATTAGATGGAGCAGGATGCCCCATCTAGAATTGGTATTCTTATTTATACTCAGCTAAGCAGTTATCTACATAGGTTTTTTATCAAGACACCCACGTTAATCCCCAATTTTTAATCGTCGTTTTTATCAAGACACCCAAGATAAAAAGCTAATAAAGATATTTTTATCACGACATCCATTACAGCTAGTACTGATGCATCTTAATCTCAGAGACAGTTGGATGTGATCTTGTATAGAATGAGGAAATATTGATGTTGATTAGTTGAAGCTAGGTTTGGAAGTTAAAAATTATCAAGACAGCCAATTTAGTAATAAAACTGAGTATATATTGAATTCACAAGATGGTTGTTGCACTGATTTACTATAGAAATGTAGTGTTACTCTTGTTTGCTTAACCCAGCAATTGTAAGACTAATTGGGACTGTTGATTGGATTGTACCATCATTGCTGTTATGGCTTGTTGCTGAATTTGTTTGCTGGCGAGGTTGGCGGTTTCACTTGCGAAGTCTACGTCGCGTATTCTCGCCCGGCTAGCGCTGATGTTTTCTTGTATATTGGTAAGGTTGTTTTTTGCGTTATCTAATCTGTTCATCACTGCGCCCAACTCAGCTCGTTGACCGTCAACATACTCCAACGCGGCGTCAATACTGCTCATGCCCATTTGTGGTGAGTCTACAAGGTTGTAATTAAGCCCTAAAACAGCTGAAGAAAAACCGCCAAGTGACATGGATACGGTTTGATTGGCATCTGCCCCAATTTGGAATTCTGTAGTTTTTAATTCAGTTTCGCTGACGGTAGGGGAGTAGTTACTTAAATCTTGTTGATTAAATCCTGACCAATTTATGCTGACGGTGAAATCATCAATATCTGAATTGTCATCTCCTGTTACTACACTGGTACTAAAGTCACTGGTGGTAATTGATGTGTTTGAGCCTTGAATAGTAGGGTTTCGGCTGGAGCCTCCACTAGTATCTAATCCCCCTGATGCACCATTGTCACCGTTGTTTAAATCCATCTGATTGGTCACAAAAACACTCAGGTTTGTTCCACCTCCATTGGCAGTGGTCATGTCGGTGAACAAGGCGTTAACATTAGCGTAGCTTGAATTGTTGTTTAATGCAGTATCAAGCGAGTCCCCATTAACAAGGTCAGCCATTATTGCTTTGATACCTGTACCATCAACTTTATCTTCTAAGTAGCGCATTGCTATGTAACCACCAGAGTATATACCGGCAATCTCTAACCCGGTTGAACTTGATGCCGCTGCGTCTGCTTTTATGGAGTCGAGCTCTGTAACGATAGTATTAATACCATGGGTAGCAATATCGTTTTTAAGGCGTTGATCGGCACCGCTAATGAATTCAGCACTGCCTTCCATAAACCATGTGGGTAAACTTGATGCATTGGGGATCTTGCTTAGCATCACCGCGTGAACCATTTCATGTAATACCACGCCTGCAAGATCTGATTCTTGTGCCCCGCCAGGTCCAAAGTCCTGTGCATCCAGCATTAGGCGCATGTCAGTTGGAGTTGATCCCGCATACTGCACAAAACCGCCGACGTTGAATGGATCAATATCTTCAATATCAATTTTTAAATTAGTACCTGCGGTTGCACGCAGCCCTAGCTCTTGAAATATAATATCTTCTGATTCTGCCAACATACCGCTTTGTAGTTTACCTATTATGGAAACTTCTGCTTCATCAGTGATGGCTGATGTTGCCGCTGTATTAAAGAGTGTTTGACCGCCAAAGCTAGTGGTTTGATTTATGCGGTCCAATTCATCTTTTAAGGCTTGGTTTTCTTTGTCTAGGGATTGACGGTCTTTTGTTGATAGAGAGCCGTTACTTGCCTGAACTGACAAATCACGCATGCGCTGCAAGATGTTAGTAACTTCTTGCAGTGCACCCTCAGCTGTTTGAGCCATTGATGTGGCATCGTCGGCATTGCGAATGGCAATACCTAGCCCGTTAATTTGGCTAGTGAGGCGGTTAGATATTTGCAATCCTGCCGCGTCATCTTTTGCGGAATTTATTCTAAATCCCGACGAGAGACGTTGCATAGATGTTGCCAAGTCACGTGTGTTTTCTTGCAAATACCTTTGCTGGCTTAAACTGGCTACGTTTGTTTTGAGTGTTAACATACCTGTCAATTATCCATTTGACTTCTATGTAAGGCATATCGGCATTGCCTGGTTAAACTTTAACCATTTTGTTTTTTTTATAAAAAAATTAAAAATTATCAAGACACCCAACATAAGGGCGCAAAAAATAAGATGGAGCAGGATGCCCCATCTAGAATTGGTATTTTTATTTATACTCGGCTAAGCAGTTATCTACATAGGTAGGAAGGCTCAGACTTTGATCATTCATCAACTTGTTATAACAAAGGCTTGCAAGAGGGTAGTCTGCTATTTTACCGCGCAATAATACATTGGGCGCGTATTGATTGGTTTCATCGTAAATCCACTCACCATCCATCAATGGTTTTAGTACTTCACCCAAGTAAGCACCGTAGGCGTAGGCTAGAGTAAAAGCCACTTCTTCTTGGATTTCCTGGTCAGTGTGCATAGCGTGATAGCCTACTAATAAGGCATCAACTAGTTTTACGCTGTCTACTGAAAAGTCTAATTCAGTATTGAATTCTTCTTGGCTGATGCTGACTGCGTCTTTTGCGCTGCTAATCATCAGTTCGTTCAATTCTTTGTTATCCATAAGGCTTCCTTTGGTCTTAATTGTGATTTAAGTGTGTTCGGATATCTGCATTATTGCAAATATACATGTAACTTTATTCTTCAGCGCCATCAGGCACAGTAACAAGTATAAATTTTGATTATGATGTAAGCAGAAACTAAGCCAAGTTAGTCACTTAACCAAAAATTATTGAGACACCCAATATAAAAGCCACAAAAGAATTCATTTCATAAAATCACAAAGGCCTTTTCACACCTACTTACCAAGGTTACATAAATACTTTTATCAAAATTAATACAAGGCATGAAACTACATAACCTTTGAATCACAGGGAGCGTTATTATTTATTCAACATAAATCACAAGGGTTCACTATGCCACGTCCACGCAGCTCTCAAATTAGCTTGTCAGATACCCCTTATTATCACTGTATTTCCCGTTGTGTCAGGCGTTCCTATCTTTGTGGTAAAGATGACAAAACCGGTCAGGATTATGAACACAGGCGGGATTGGGTGGAACAGCGAATGTTATTATTGGCAAGTGTCTATGCCATTGATGTATGTGCCTATGCAGTAATGAGTAACCACACCCACATTGTATTACATGTAAATCAAGACCTAGCGGGGGATTGGTCAATTAAGGATGTATTTCAACGCTGGCACCGTATACACAGGGGCACCTTGTTAAGTCAGCAGTATATGAATGGTGAGTTGAACCAGATTGATGATGTGACCAATCAAACACTCAAAGAGTTGGCGCGGATATACCGTAAACGGTTAATGGATATCAGCTGGTTTATGCGAGATTTGAATGAGTATATAGCCCGCAGAGCTAACACAGAAGACGATTGTTCTGGCCGTTTCTGGGAAGGGCGATTCAAGAGCCAAGCGTTACTGGATAAAGCAGCCATTGCAACGTGTATGGCTTATGTTGATTTAAACCCTGTCAGAGCAAACATGGCAAA
>JBELHI010000001.1:56616-85304 GCA_042091475.1 Alteromonadaceae bacterium | reverse complement strand
TAGATGGGGCCTTAGATGGTTTTCATATTTCACCTGAAGCTTTTATCGTGTTAGCTAGTAACTTCGAATCCCACGGCGGTTTTGCCATGGGGCATAGTGATAACTTAAAACGCTACAGCAAGAATGTTGGAATGCAACGGTGTACGGGTTTATCAACGGCATTACAGCTTTTGCCTACATAACTTAGTAGCCCAAGTGATAGATACGCAATTCAGTCACTAATTTACACTACTAACCATCAAAATAAGCACTAATCATGGATTGGTGATTCACTAGTTCCAGCGGTTCTATTTATTTCAATTCACTTAACCAATAACAGCCATTTTCTATGGTGAATGTTCAATTTCATCTTTATTTTTTCATTTCTAAGGTTTGATTTTATTTTCAAGCATATTCGTTAATAAATTTTACATTGGCTGTCTTGATAAATTTGGGGGGATTTACAGTTACCGCCAATTTTTTGACTGTTGTTCTTGCGGTTTGGGGATTTGTGGTTACAATGATTTTATTGTTTTTGTTATAAAAAACTTGTTTCACTCTCGGTGTTCAAGTCGGTGTTTGGTGTTGAAGGAATTGTATTAATTGTTATGAGTCATGTGCTAATCATTACAGAGCAGTCTGATTTTCAGCAGCAACTCGCGACTATCTTGGCGTTTATGGGTGAAACCAGTGAAATGTCTGTGGCATCAGGCGCTGATCATTGTTTAAACACGTACGTGACGTCTGCGGTATTTTTCCATAGCTCTGAATATCAGTCTGTATTGCCGATTATTGAGGCCTTCCCGTTATTGCCATTTGTGGTTGTGGGTTCAGATGTGCCCTTGGATAAGGCTTATCCTAATGTGGTGGGTGAGTTACCTGAGCCGTTGACGTACGGCATCATGAGTCAGATGCTGCACCGTTGCCAAACTTATGTAAAGCAACGTCCTAATCGTCAGCAAACGGCAACCAATAAAAACCATTTATTGAAAACCTTGGTGGGCATTAGTCAGCCTATTGAAGCGGTGCGTACTATGATTGCTCAAGTTGCGCCCTCTGATGCTAATGTACTGATTTTAGGGGATTCTGGTACGGGTAAGGAAGTGGTGGCACAAAATATTCATATGCTGTCTGCCCGTAAAGAAGGTGCTTTTATCCCGGTTAACTGTGGCGCTATTCCCGGTGAGTTATTGGAAAGTGAGCTGTTTGGTCATGAGAAAGGTGCCTTTACCGGTGCGGTGAATAGCCGTAAGGGGCGTTTTGAATTGGCTGAGGGCGGTACCCTGTTTCTTGATGAAATTGGTGATATGCCGTTGCAAATGCAAGTGAAATTACTACGTGTATTGCAGGAACGTGTTTACGAGCGCGTTGGGGGCGGAAAGCCCATTAAGTGCAACGTGCGTATCATTGCGGCGACGCACCGTGAATTAGAATCTATGATTGCTAACGGTAAATTCCGTGAAGACTTGTATTATCGGTTAAATGTATTCCCCATTGAAACCCCGGCGTTGAAAGAGCGTAAGGAAGATATTCCGGTATTACTACGGGAATTGAGTTTACGCTTGAAGCAACAAGAGGGCCACACGGTGGCCTTTACTGAGCAGGCAGAGCAATCCCTAATGCAGCATCCATGGCCGGGTAATGTCAGGGAGTTGTCTAACTTGGTTGAGCGTATGATGATTTTGATGCCAGAGGCCACGGTTGATGTGTCTGATTTGCCGCCCAAGTATCAGTTAATTGAAGCCGCAGCTTATCAGCCTGAATATCCTGAGAGTGTTCAGGAGCGTGAGGTGTTCAATGAAATGTTTGCCGGTAGCGATGATGATGAGGACGATTACACCGCGGCTATTAGTGGCGATTTCTTACCTGACGACGGCTTAGATTTGAAACAGCATTTGGCGGATATTGAAGTCATGTTGTTAACTCAAGCCCTTGAACGCAGCGATGGTGTGGTTGCCCGTGCCGCAGACCTGTTGTCTATGCGCAGAACCACATTAGTGGAGAAAATGCGCAAGTATCAACTCAATAAATAGTCTGCAATTTCACTTAATTATTTTCCTCCTTTTTTGCTTCTCTAACGCAGGTGTTGATTGTTTTTAGTACCTGCGCACTATTATCCCCCGCCGCATTTTTCTCTAGTTGGCACACTATCTGCTTTAGTTTCTGCAATGAAATGATCCCGAGGGGATGTTATGGCAGTAGCACAACCGGCGAGTAGTACGTCGATATCAGCATTAACCCATACAATTTGTTCGTCTCAAGAATTAGGCGAGTTACGTCAACAAGCCCATTGGTTGTCTCACATGTTAGATGTGATGCCCACGGGTATGATTGTGTTGGACGTGCATGGGCGGGTGAAAATGGTCAATCAGGTGGCCATTGATTTATTAGGCGAGCCATTGCAAGGCCAGTTATGGCGTGACGTTATTGCCCGTGCCTTCAGACCCCAAGCCGATGATGGTCATGAAATATCTTTGCACAATGGCAGAAAAGTTAAGCTGTCATTGTCTTCACTGCACCCAGAGCCGGGCCAGTTAATTGTATTAACGGATTTAACTGAAACCCGTCAATTACAATCTCGGGTCGGTCATATGCAGCGTTTATCTTCCTTAGGTCGTATGGTGGCATCTTTGGCTCACCAAATTCGCACGCCCCTGTCTGCTGCTATGTTGTACGCCGAAAATCTGTTAAATAACACCCTTGATCCTCAACACACCCAACGGTTTGCCGGTAAATTGACGGCGCGCTTGTCTGATTTAGAGCAGCAGGTGAATGACATGTTGTTGTTCGCAAAAAGCGGTGATGGTGTGGTGTGTAAATCTTTAGATGCCAAAGACGTGGTGCTGCAAGCCATGGCAACGTGCCAAGCGGCATCCGCGGACAAACAATACCAGTTGCACTTACAGTGTGATAATAATGCTGAATTTATTATCAAAGCCAATAGCACGGCACTGCAAGGTGCGTTGCAAAATTTAATTACTAATGCCATTCATGCCAGCGATGACGGCGCAACAGTAACCGTTGCCATTGAACCGGTGGATAACACGGTTCAGCTGAAAGTGATAGACACGGGCACGGGCATTAGTCCTGACCGTTTAGCGAGCATACGCCAACCTTTTGTTACCAGTAAAACCCATGGTACTGGCTTGGGATTAGCGGTGGTAGATGCGGTGATGAAATCCCATCATGGTGAATTACTGGTGCAGTCAATTGAAGGCCAGGGTAGTTGTTTTACCCTAGTATTGCCGGCTGATATCCGTGTTACTGATACCGTGGAGCAATAAATATGAATCCTTGTATTTTAGTGGTGGAAGATGATGCCGGTTTGCGTGAGGCCCTAGTGGATACTTTGTTACTGTCATCATTTACGGTATTGCAAGCCAGTAGCGGTGAAGAAGCTTTATTATTGTTAAAAAAACATACGGTTGATTTAGTATTAACCGATGTTCAAATGGGCAGTATGAGTGGCTTGATGTTGCTGCGCAGTATTAAAAAACAGTGGTCACAATTGCCTGTCATTTTAATGACCGCATTTGGCACTATTCATGATGCGGTAGATGCCATGAAAGAGGGTGCCTGTGATTATTTGGCGAAGCCCTTTACACCGCAAAGTTTATTGTCTGTGATTGGCCGTTACATTAAGGCAGATAGTCAGTCTTTAGATACCCCCATAGCGGGTGATCCTGCGAGCCTTGCTTTGTTATCTCTGGCTCAACGCGTGGCACAATCTGATGCTACTGTCATGATTATGGGCCCCAGTGGCTCAGGTAAGGAAGTACTTGCTCGCTATGTACACCAGCAATCACAGCGTAAAGATGCTGCTTTTGTGGCTATCAACTGTGCTGCAATTCCTGAAAACATGTTAGAAGCTACCTTGTTTGGTTATGAGAAAGGTGCATTTACCGGCGCGGTGGCAGCAACCCCGGGTAAGTTTGAGCAAGCCCAACAGGGTACCTTACTGTTAGATGAAATTACCGAAATGGATCTATCTTTGCAAACCAAGTTGTTACGGGTACTGCAAGAGCGGGAAGTTGAACGTTTGGGTGGCCGTAAAACCATAGCCTTGGATGTGCGTGTGTTGGCTACCAGTAACCGCGATTTAGCCCAAGCGGTAGCAGATGGCGTATTCCGTGAAGACTTGTATTACCGCCTAAATGTATTCCCCATCCAGTGGCTGCCGTTAGCCCAGCGTCCGGGGGATATTCTTCCGTTAATACAACATTTAATTGCCAAACATTGGCAGCATCACCCTTGTAATGGCAAGCATCCCGTGCCTGAGCTCACGGTGGAAGCTCAGCATATGTTGTTGTCTCATCACTGGCCGGGCAATGTTAGGGAGCTTGAAAATGTGGTGCAGCGAGCATTGATCTTGTTTATCGCTAATCCCAATGATAGCGCCAACAGTGTGATTGATGCAGACCATATTTTATTGCACAACGGCGGTTTGTCAGTACCCACTTCAGTACCAGTTGAAAGTCAGCCATTGGCAAACAGTCAGGCTGAAAATCCTGCCGCCATTACGATTGAAAGCAGGCAAGCTGACAATCTGCAAACTAACGAACCTCAAACCCCTCAGGATAATCTGTCCACGGGCTTAATGCAGCAGGAACACCGCATGATCTTAGAAACCTTGCGTGCTTGTGCTGGCAGCCGTAAAGATGTGGCTGAGCGTCTGGGGATTAGTCCCCGCACCTTGAGGTATAAGTTGGCTAAAATGCGCGATGAGGGGATTCAAATTCCAGCATAGTAAAAACTAACTTTATCTGTACAGCTGAAAAATGATTAATGGCGACTTGATGTGGCTATTAAGGCACATATTGCCAATATTAATGGTCAGTATTGTTTGCCAGTATCACAGTTATTATCATCGCCATTTACATTTTTATGTTGCTGGTGGATAGCCTCATTACACGTATCATCGTTAATAAAGTAACGTCAATATAATGGCTACTGAGCTTTCTTTATCCCTTCTACCTTGTGTTTTAATGCTAAATAGCTAAAAAATAACACTATTTGCATGGTTTTATTGTTGGCATCTTTATTGCTTTATCCTGTTATTACGACAACTTTAGTCTACAGGTAGGTCAATAATGGATATTAAAGCGCAGTCTCTTTATCAAGAATTACAAATGATGTCAGCACAAGCGCGTGTTGAAAGCATGCCTACACCCATTACGCCGCAAACCAGTTCATCACAGTCTTTTGGAGATATGCTGTCTAGCGCTATCCAAAATGTTAATGGTATGCAGATGGATGCAAAAGCCGTGACTAACCGGTTTGAAATGGGCGACCCGTCATTGAGTTTGGCTGATGTAATGATCGCCAAAGAGAAATCAGGCATTGCTTTCGAAGCAACGGTGCAAGTGCGCAACAAAGTATTGGACGCGTACAAAACCATCATGAATATGTCAGTGTAAGTATAATTAAGAGGTAACTTCAGTGGCTGAAGCAACAGGAACAGAATTAGCCGTCGCAGACGGTATGACAGCAAATGATACATCTGTCACCACGGGCTCCTTTATGGATAACATGGGTGGTATTGATGTGATGCGTCAAGTCATGCTTGTGATTGCATTGGTAATCGCGGTGGCAATTGCAATTTTAGTGGTGGTTTGGGCACAGGAGCCAGAATACCGCCCATTAGCCAAAATGGAGACCGCTGAGCTAATTGAAACCTTAGATTATCTTGACCAAAATCAAGTTGATTATCGCCTTGAAGGTAACACTGTGTATGTCAGTGAAGACCAATATCAAAATATCAAGCTGAATATGGCCCGCCAAGGATTAAGTCAATCACCGTCTACGGGCGCAGACATTATCATGCAGGACATGGGCTTTGGTGTTAGCCAACGCTTGGAACAAGAACGCCTTAAGCACGCTCGTGAGCAACAAATTGCCCGAACCATTGAAGAATTAGGCCTTGTCACTCGTGCCCGCGTGTTGTTGGCAATGCCGAAGCAAAATGTATTTTCACGTCGCAGTCAAAAGGCCAGCGCTACTGCGGTGCTTACTGTCAGCCGCGGCCGCAACTTAAAAACCTCTGAAGTAGACGCTGTGGTGGATATCATTGCCTCAGCAGTACAAGGCTTGGAACCAAATAAGATTACCATTACTGACAACCACGGCCGGTTATTAAATTCTGGCTCACAAGATGAAGCGTCAGCCCGCTCGCGCAAAGAATATGAATTGGAAAAGCAGCGCGAAAATGAATATTTGGAAAAAGTAGACTCAATTTTAATCCCACTATTAGGCATTGGTAACTACACCGCCCAAGCGGACGTAACCATGGACTTCACCAGTATTGAGCAAACCCAAAAACGTTATAACCCAGACGGTCCTGCGGTACGCAGCGAGATGACCATGGAAAATAATACCGTGGGCAGTGTGATTGCCGGCATTCCTGGCGCATTGACCAATCAACCGCCATTGGAATCAAATATCCCCGAGCAGGCTAGCGAAAGCAACAGCAGTGCTTCAGGTCCCGGTACCAGCCGTAAAGAAGCAACCCGTAATTACGAGTTAGATACCACCATCAGTCATACCAAACAGCAGGTGGGTGCGATTCGCCGTTTGACGGTATCAGTGGCATTGAATTACAAGCCTGTGATGGGTGCCGAGGGCACCACGGACATGCAACCCCGTTCAGAGCAAGAACTCAATAGTATCAGACGCTTACTACAAGGCGGCTTGGGTTTTGATATTACCCGTGGAGATTCTCTTGAGGTATTGAGCGTACCCTTCGTTTCGGATGAGGATATCATTGTTACTGATGTACCCTTGTGGGAGCAGGCTTGGGTATGGCGTGCAGCGAAATACGCTTCAGGCACCTTGGTCATTATTGTGTTAATATTTGGTCTTATAAGACCTATGTTGAAACGTTTAATTTACCCTGAAAGTACTAAACAGGCTGAAGATGACGCAGATACTGGACTGGATTTGGGTGATGATACTATCACCATGCTATCCTCAAGCTTTGATGAAGACGCTGTTGGCTTTGCCGCAGACGGTAAATTAATGTTACCGGACTTACACAAAGACGAAGATGTACTTAAAGCAGTACGAGCCTTGGTTGCCAATGAGCCTGAATTATCAGCTCAGGTAGTCAAAGGCTGGTTAAATATGGATGTCTAAGCTATGGCTGACGAAATCGCAACATTAAGTGACACAGATTACGACGTAGGTAAGTTGGAAGGGGTGGATAAAGCCGCCATCTTACTACTCAGTTTGGCGGAAGAAGATGCCGCACAGATATTAAAACACCTTGAGCCTAAACAAGTGCAAAAGTTGGGTCAGGCAATGGCTACCATTGATGATATGACGCAGCATAAAATCACCGCTGTGCATAAACACTTCATTGATGAGATACAGAACTACAGTACCATTGGCTTCCAAAGCCAGGACTTTGTGAAGCGGGCATTAACGGCGGCCTTGGGTGAAGACAAGGCGGCAAGTTTACTTGATCAAATATTGATGGGCGGTGGCGCTAAAGGTCTTGATTCATTGAAATGGATGGATTCAAAACAGGTAGCGAGCATTATCCGCAATGAGCATCCACAAATCCAAACTATTGTATTGTCCTACTTAGACGCTGAACAGTCAGCTGAAATTTTGGCACAGTTCCCAGAGAAGGTGCGTTTAGATTTGATGATGCGGATTGCCAATCTTGAAGAAGTCCAACCCGCAGCCTTGCAAGAATTGAATGAGATCATGGAGAAACAGTTTGCCGGTCAAGCGGGAGCACAAGCAGCCAAAATGGGCGGCTTGAAGTCAGCGGCAGATATTATGAACTACCTAGATACCACCATTGAAGGTCAGCTGATGGATTCTATCCGTGAGCAAGACGAGGAAATGAGTCAACACATTCAAGACTTGATGTTTGTATTTGACAACCTGGTTGATGCAGATGACCGCGCTATTCAAGGTATCTTGCGTGAAGTAGAACAAGACACCTTAATGAAAGCTATTAAGGGCGCCGATGACGATGTCAAAGACAAGTTAACCAGTAATATGTCTAAGCGAGCGGCCGAATTGTTATTAGATGATTTAGAAGCCCTTGGTCCTGTGCGTATCAGTGAAGTTGAAACGGCTCAGAAAGAAATACTGTCCATAGCCCGTAGACTGGCAGATGCTGGTGAAATCATGCTTGGTGGCGGTGGCGGTGAAGAATTCTTATAAGCCGCACAGCACAGCTAACACGAGGGGACTAGGGTAGTGTCAGATAATAATGAAGAGATAAAATCGTGGGATTTGCCTTTTGTTGAGGATGCTGTCAGTAAACCTGTAAGCACTAATGCAATGAACAAAAAGTCTGGCTGGAAATATGAGCCGCCGGAGCCGGAAGTTGAAATTGTGCTACCCACTGCCGCTGACATTGAAGACATCCGTCAAGCTGCCTATCAAGAGGGGCTTGACCAAGGACTGGCTGAAGGAACTGAAAAAGGTCACGCCGAGGGTCTTGAACAAGGCCATACTGAGGGACTTGAAACCGGTCATGCTGAGGGGCTGGAGCAGGGCTTAGCCGCGGCCACTCAAGAGGTCCAAGAGCAGCTTGATGTGTGGCGTCAGTTATCCACCCAATTTACGGATCCCTTGGCACGATTAGATGATCAGGTTGAGCGCGAAGTGGTGCAATTGGCAATCAGTTTGGCCCGTGCTGTGGTGAGAACTGAGATAGCCACCAATCAAGAAGTTATCAAAAGCGCCTTTAGAGCGGGCTTGAAAGCGTTACCGGTGCAAGAAAAAAGTTATCAGGTGTATCTGAATCCTGCTGATCTGAGTGTGCTTAAACAACAGCTCAGTGAAGACGACATGCAACACCAGCAATGGTCCTTACATGAGTCACCGCAATTATCCCAAGGCGGCTGTGAGATTGTTTCTGAAAATAATTCTGTTGATGTTACCTTAGAGCGCCAATTACGTGACGTGATTGATACTTTCCTGTTTGAACAGGGTTTGCCTAGCGGCTAGGCAGTCCCTAGTCATCATTACCGAGGCCGTTATGAGTGCTAAGTTACTGCAAAAGTTACAGACGTATCAAAATAGTATCCCCAATCCTCAGCCTGTTGCCTCGGGTAAGTTAGTCCGTGGTATTGGCTTAACGTTGGAAGCCGTGGGCTGCCAACTCCCTGTTGGCAGTCAATGCTTGATTCAAACCGTTGACGGTCAGATTGAAGCCGAAGTGGTTGGCTTTGCCGAAGACATTACTTATTTAATGCCCACCGAAGCGGTTAAAGGTATTGTGCCAGGCTCCCGTGTGCAACCCCTAAGTCGTGAATCAGGTATTCCCGTGGGTTATGAGCTGCTGGGCCGTGTTATTGATGGTAATGGCCAGCCGTTAGACGGTTTGGGTGCATTGAAAACTGAACAGCGCATGCCGTTATCACGACCACCCATCAATCCATTGAGCCGTAAGCCTATCACTGAACCGATGGACGTTGGTGTGCGGGCGATTAACTCCATGATCACTGTTGGCCAAGGCCAACGCATGGGCTTGTTTGCCGGCAGTGGTGTAGGTAAGTCTGTGTTATTGGGTATGATGACTCGCGGTACCACAGCTGATGTTGTGGTGGTTGGGCTTGTAGGTGAGCGGGGCCGTGAGGTTAAAGAGTTTATTCACGATATTCTGACGGAAGATGAACGCGCCCGTGCGGTGGTGATTGCTGCTCCTGCAGATACCTCACCCCTAATGCGTTTGAAGGGCTGTGAAACGGCCGTTACGGTGGCAGAGTATTTTCGTGATCAGGGCAAAAATGTATTGTTATTGATTGATTCTTTAACCCGGTATGCCATGGCGCAACGTGAGTTAGCTTTGGCTGTGGGTGAGCCACCGGCGACCAAGGGCTATCCACCCTCGGTATTTGCTAAGTTACCTGCCTTGGTTGAGCGGGCCGGAAACGGTAATGAAAATCAGGGCTCTATTACTGCTTTTTATACGGTGCTGACAGAGGGCGATGACTTGCAAGATCCCATTGCCGATTCTGCCCGTGCCATTTTAGACGGTCATATTGTGTTGTCCCGCCGTTTAGCGGATGCTGGCCATTATCCGGCCATTGATGTTGAAGGCTCAATCAGCCGAGTGATGCCAATGGTGGCCACCGAAGATCATCAATTAAGTGCGCGCCTGATCCGCCAGGTGTATGCCAGATACCAAGAGAACAAAGATCTGATCAGCATTGGCGCTTACACCAAGGGCTCTGACCAACGTATTGACCTTGCCATTGCCGCAGAGCCGGCGATCAATTTATTTTTCCAACAAGAAATGAAAGACGTGATCCCCTACCAAGAAAGCGTTGACGGTATGTTAGATCTTAATCAAGCCCTGCGTGAGGCTCAGTAATGCAGGATAAGCAGTTGGCCATGGTGGCAAAATTTGAGCGTGAGAAAGAACAGAAAATGGCTGCTGATTATCAGTACGTGCAGCAACATTTGCGCACACAAAAAGAGAAATTGTCTGGCTTAGAGCAGCATCGTTTAGAATATGTTCAACAAATACATCAACGGGCAACCGGTGGCATGGGCTCACTGTCTTACGGTCAGCACCATGCCTTTATTGATAAGTTGGACAGAGCGTGTGAGATCCAAAGACAAGAAATTAGTAAAGTGTCTGACGTAGCTGAACAGCGCAAAGGTTTGTGGTTGGGCCAACAACAAAAGCGTAAAGCCGTTGAAATGTTGATAGAAAAGAAAACCTTGGCGCGAATGACAAAAATTCAAAAAGAAGAGCAGCAGATGATGGATGAAATTGCACTGCAGAAATTTGTCCGTAAAAAAACCTAAAACCCTCAGATTGGCGTGTTAATTGCTTTAACTGCCCAAGAACAGATAATTTACGTTGTTTTGACGCTGAGCCAGTAAGTTTGCCCATTAATACGGCAAGAACTTGCCACATTGTCAGCTCAGTCAACTCATCCATAGACAACCCTAGCGGCTAGCGAAGCGCAGGAGAGGAGCACAGTATGTTACAAAAATTGAGCGCTTCACTAGTTCTTGCTCAAGAAAAGGACGCGTCATTGACCTTGTCCAGTGACAGTAGTGATGCGCCTGCAACACAAGATTTTTCTGAGTTATTGCACAGTCAACAAGAGCAACAAGAGCATCAACAACAGTCCCACTCAAACGGTCAATCACAGCCGAGTAATCGTCAGTCTATTGACGGTATTACTGCGGCTTTACCTGATGGTGAGTCTGCAAGGGGAGACGGTGTTGAAAATGCTGATAGCGAATCACAGCTAATCTCAGACGCTGAGGTATCTGCTAAATTTTCTATTGACTTATCAGTTGAACTTGAACAGCAGACTAACATATCCAATATCGGCGGGACGATTGAGACTGATTCTTTAGTGTCTAATGATGAGTTACAGGTGCCATCAGATGCGGAGACTTTTTATGCCTTAATGCAAGGCATGAAGGAGTCCCAGCCTCAGGTAAACTCAAAAGGTCAAATAGTAAAGCTTGAAGATCATAGCCTAAATCATTCTTCTGATTCTTCTTCTGCCCACTATGGTACTAAGCTAGTTGAGCTTGATAATACCCTTGTCTCTGGGGTAATTGATGATCAAGTCAGGATATCAAAAACACCAGAACTGAAGGTCGCTAATATTGATGCACAGCAGCCTAGCGTAACGGTAGAGCAACTCGCTGATGCTGAATTGACGCCGGCTGACATCAAGCAATTAATTGGCTCACAAAATCCAGCCTTAGGTGCCAATCAATTGACTACCATGGGTGAAAAATCTCAAGCCACGGCAGATGGCATTGATGATTCAGTGCAAACATTTTCAGAAACAGAGCTAAATCAAGACGTACTGCCATTGCCGCTGGCCAATGAGATTGTCAGTCAGTGGAACCGAGAGTTCCAAGCAAGCTCACCAGTGCAGCAACAACAGATGTTAACGAGTATAAAGCAAGCATTGACACCTGAGACTGAGAAAAACAATCCAGTGACAAATACTAAATCAACTAATGGTCTTGATGGTTTGATTTGGTCGGAGCAAAAACAAATATTAGCATTAGATATGACCGCGCAAGATGTTCTCGCACAAACGGAAATAATAGAGTCTGATGTCGAGTTAGTGCCCCGAGTGTCAGGCAGTGTTAGTCAGGTACTTGCAGATGTTGCCCGTAGCCTAAACTTGTCAAACCTAGCAAGGGCTGAGGCAACTATGACGGCGGCTGTCGGCATAGAGAGTTTCAGTGCAGAATCTTTCAGCGAGAGCTTGAATACTATTTCTAACAACCGACTCACCACGCCAGAAAAGGCTGCTGCTGTGATTGATATGACTCGGCCAAACGCCAATCAAAAATTGGCTGAAACCGTTAACGTGATGCTCAATAGTAAACACTTGTTTGCTGATATCCGCCTTGATCCGGCTGACTTAGGCATGATGCAGGTGCGCATTACCATGAATGGTGAACAGGCAAATATCAACTTTGTTGTGCAGTCACAACAGACCCAAGCAATGATTGAACAAAGTACCCAGCGGTTACGAGATATATTACAGTCCCAGGGCGTTAACGTGGGTGAGACCACGGTAAGCCAAGACGATCAGCCTTTTTCTCAGCATTCTAAAGGTCAACAGGGTGAGGGTGACGGTAGTGCAAATAATACCGATGATAATCTCGGCGACGCCAGTAACGAGGATGACAATATAGATAACATCACCCTGGTAGATGACGGCCGAATTGATGATTTTGCTTAATATTTTTTACTACCGCTAATAGTACAACGCCAGAAAAGCAGTTACTATTGACTAGGCAAAGTACAAGGAATTGAGAAACACATGGCAGAGCAAGATAACGAATTAGAAATTGTTACGGACGATAAGAAAAAGAAAATGCTGATTATTGGTGGTTTTGTCGTTGCCACTCTCATGATTATTATTGGCATTGTGATGTTTATTGTCATGTCCAAAGACGTTGATGACGACATTCTGAAGGACGGCGTTGAAGTTACTGAGGTAGAGGCGGAGTCCGAACCGGCAGATGAAAATCGCGGTACTGCCCTGTATGTGGCTATGCCTCGGCCGTTTGTATTTAACGTGCCCGGACAAAAGCGAGAGCGTCTAGTCCAAATTAAGGTACAACTGATGGTCCGCGGTGGTGAAGATGAGGATGCCGCTAAAACCCATATTCCTTTGATTGAAGGCACATTATTAACCGTGTTTAGTTATTCGAATGCGGATGAACTAGTGTCAGAAGCGGGAAAAACAGCGCTGCGTAAGCAAGCACTCCGCGAAGTGCAACTGGCGTTCCAAAATATAGAAGGACGAAAAGTGGTTGAGCAGGTTCTGTTCACTGGTTTTGTCATGCAGTAAGGTAAGTGAGAAGCTATTGTGAGTGATTTACTGTCCCAAGATGAAATTGATGCACTATTACACGGTGTCGACGACGTAGAAGAAGAAGACGTCAGCGAAGATGTCAGTAGTGAAGGCGCAATTGAGTTTGATTTCTCATCTCAAGACAGGATTGTTCGTGGCCGAATGCCAACCTTGGAAATTGTGAATGAACGATTTGCTCGGCATATGCGGGTTAGCCTATTTAATATGATGCGTCGCTCTGCTGAGGTATCTATTAACGGCATTCAAATGATTAAGTTTGGTGAATATATTCACACCTTGTTTGTACCCACAAGCCTAAACATGGTCAGATTCCGTCCCCTTAAAGGTACCGGCCTTATTACCATGGAAGCCCGACTAGTATTTATTTTAGTGGATAATTTTTTTGGCGGTGACGGCCGTTATCATGCCAAAATTGAAGGCCGAGAATTCACCCCGACCGAACGCCGTATTATTCAAATGTTACTCAAACTGATATTTGAAGATTACAAAGAGGCATGGGCGCCGGTGATGGATGTGTCCTTTGAATATTTAGATTCTGAAGTTAATCCAGCGATGGCGAATATTGTCAGTCCCACCGAGGTTGTCGTGATCAGCTCATTCCATATAGAACTCGATGGTGGTGGTGGCGACTTCCACGTTGCCTTGCCGTATTCCATGTTGGAGCCCATTCGCGAATTATTAGACGCCGGTGTACAAAGTGACAAAGAAGACACTGACTTACGTTGGAGTAAGGCATTACGAGATGAAATGATGGATGTCAAAGTGGGCATGCACGCTAATCTATTGGATGTGGATTTGCCGTTGTCAAAAGTCATTGAGTTTAAAAATGGTGACATTATTCCCATAGAGATGCCTGAAAACGTTACCTTATTTATTGAGGAGTTACCCACGTTCCGAGCTAAATTAGGTCGTTCAAGAGATAATGTCGCGCTGCGCATAGCAGAGCGAATTAAGCGCCCTGTATCAGTGAAATCTGAGCTCCAACTGCTGACCAAAGGCGGTAGAAGAATTGATTCAGATGCTGAATTACATGGCTTAGAAGATGATTTTGATGTTTAAACGAATATAAGAGGAATGCTATGAGTACTGAAAACGAAGATGGCATGGATGATTGGGCGGAAGCGATGGCCGAACAAGGTGATGCTGGTAAAGACGTAGACATGGGGGCTAGTGAAATGAAGGTTCAGGTCGCAGAGCTAGATGATTTGAACCAAGAGCAACCATTAACTGACGACCAACATCGAAAGCTGGATACGATACTGGATATTCCGGTGACTATTTCTATGGAAGTCGGTAGAAGTAATATCAGTATCCGTAATTTATTACAGCTGAATCAAGGCTCTGTGGTTGAATTAGACCGTGTGGCTGGTGAGCCTTTGGACGTGCTTGTCAACGGTACATTAATTGCTCACGGTGAAGTGGTTGTGGTTAATGACAAATTTGGTATCAGATTAACGGATGTAATCAGTCAAATTGAACGTATTAAGAAACTTCGTTAAAATTCGCAGCCAATTCATTGTTTGCCTGCTGGTGGTAATTAGTCAGCCAGCTCATGCCAGTGACGCGACTGAGCAATCGTTATTACCCGTTGCCTTGTCACTGTTGGCAGTGGTTGCGCTGATTTTTATCATTGCAGCGGTGATGCGCCGTATCAACGTGATGGGCCATGGCTCTAAACAAATGCAGGTAGTTGCCTCAATGATGGTAGGCACTCGCGAGCGAGTGGTGGTGATTGAGGTTGCTGGTGAGCAACACATGTTGGGCATCACGGCCACTCAAATCAATCATCTCAGCCGTTTGAAAAATCCTATTAGCCTTGAACAGCAAGGACAGCAAGATCAATCCATGCAACACTTTCTGGCAAAAAATTGGTTCAATAAGAAGCATAAAGGAACACATGAATAACTGGTTTATGTATGTATTGCTGCTGTGTGTAGCCGTCATGTCACCCGATGTGTTAGCCCAACAGGGGTTTGATGCAGTGACGGTGACAACGAATTCCGACGGTAGCCAGAATTACAGTATGACCTTGCAAGTATTAGCGCTGATGACGGCGCTGAGCTTGATACCTGCGTTTGTGCTGATGATGACGTCGTTCACTCGTATTATTATTGTGATGTCAATTTTGCGTCAAGCCATGGGCTTGCAGCAAGCACCCTCTAATCAGGTATTAATCGGTGTTAGTCTATTTCTCACGATGTTTATCATGGCCCCGGTATTTGAAAAAATTAATCAGAACGCATTGCAACCCTATCTCAATGAAGAAATGAATTTAATGCAAGCTTATGATGCCGCAAAAGAGCCCATGCGCGCGTTTATGTTGTCGCAAACTCGCATCAAAGATTTAGAAACCTTTGTTGAAATAGCAGATCGCACGGATGAGTTTGCTGAGCCTGAAGATGTGCCAATGTCTATCTTGATCCCAGCGTTTGTTACCAGCGAGTTGAAAACGGCTTTTCAAATTGGCTTTATGATATTTATCCCATTTCTCATTCTAGATCTGGTCGTGGCATCGGTACTCATGTCTATGGGTATGATGATGCTGTCACCCATGCTAGTGTCTTTGCCATTTAAACTTATGCTATTTGTGATGGTAGATGGCTGGAATCTGGTATTTGGTACGTTAGCCAATAGCTTTGGCCTGTAGGGAGAAACTATGTCACCAGAAGCCTTTATGGATGTGTTGCGAGATGCCCTTGGTATGGTGGTGTTATTGGTCTCTGCGATTGTCTTGCCTAGCCTATTTGTTGGCTTAGTTGTGGCGGTATTTCAGGCGGCCACGTCTATTAACGAACAAACCTTGAGCTTTTTACCACGTTTAATATGTACATTATTGGCGCTAATTTGGGGCGGTCATTGGATGGTGGGTAAGTTGATGGATTTCACTTTCAGTATCTTTGAGCGAATACCCCAGGTGGTTGGCTAGGGCCGGACTATGGAGATCAGCTCGGCTATTATCATGCAAACCATCGCCGACTTGATGCTGCCGTTTATGCGGCTATCCGGTATGCTTGGGGTGATGGTAGGCTTTGGTGCTAAAACTCTACCTGTCAGTGTGCGTAGTTTGTTAACTTTGATGATCGCGGTGCTGGTGGCGGGTTTTATTCCTCCTGTGGAAGTGGCTGAAGTATTCTCTGTACAGACCTTTGTGTTAGTGGCAAAAGAGTTACTGATTGGCATCACCATTGGCTTTATTTCAACTATGGTGTTGATGACTTTTGTGGTGGCGGGGCAAATTGTCGCAATGCAAACGGGTTTAGGGTTTGCCTCTATTGTTGATCCAGTCAACGGCCTTAATGTTACCGCGGTAGGACAATTCTACCTAATCTTGGCAACCTTAATGTTTTGGACCTTTGACGGTCATTTGTCTATGCTACGGATGTTGGTGTTGAGTTTTGAAGCCCTGCCGATTACCAGCGGCTGGTGGCCAGCGATTGACTATTACAAGGTGGCCAGTTGGGGCTCTTGGATGTTTGTGGTGGCAGTGACCTTATCATTAGCACCCATCGTTTCTCTGTTAGCAGTCAACTTGGCGTTTGGTGTCATGAGTAAAGCGGCACCTCAGTTGAATGTGTTTACCTTGGGCTTCTCCATTGCCCAAGTCACCGGCTTGGTGATGATTTGGTTAACCTTGGGTAACTTTGCTGGGCACTTTGAGTCACAGTGGCAGCGGGCGTTGCAACTCATGTGTGAATTACTGCGTGTGTGCAGTGCCTACTAAAGACATAGAAGGGGAGGACGATGGCAGATTCAGATGCAGGTGAAAAGTCAGAAGAACCCACGGCGAAGAAACTTGAGAAATCCCGTGAGGAAGGTCAACTCCCCCGTTCCAAAGAGTTATCTACAGCATTAGTGTTAGTGTCTAGTGCCGTTGCACTGTTGATGTTGGGTGAGCAAATTGTTACCGCGTTGATCAATATCATGCGACGTGGCTTTACTCTGTCCCGTGATGAAAGTCACGATCCTGTCCATATGTTTCAGCAATTTGCCACCGTACTCAGTGAATTAGCTTTTCCTATGTTGATGTTTATGATTATTGGCTTAGTCGGTGCTATTTATGGCAACTTGGCGATTGGTGGCTTTAATTTTTCATGGAAGGCCGCCAGTCCTAAGCCGAGTAAAATGAATCCCCTCAAAGGACTAAAGCGGATGTTTGGTGTGAATGGCTTAGTGGAACTACTAAAGGGCATAGCCAAGGTTGCCGTTGTTGCCGTATCATCATGGTTTGCTTTGAGTTTTTACCAACCACAAGCCCTAAGCTTAGATCAGGAATTGTTTCCGCTGAATTTTGTCCATGCGTTGGAGCTGTTGTCTTGGATATTTCTGGTGATGTGTTGTTCTGTTATTCCCATTGTTGCTATTGATGTGCCCTATCAAAAATACAAACATACCAAAGAATTAAAAATGACCAAGCAAGAGGTCAAGGATGAACATAAAAATACCGAAGGTAGCCCTGAGAATAAAGGCCGAATTCGTCGTTTACAATATGAAGCGTCACAACGCCGAATGATGCAAGACGTGCCAACTGCCGACGTTATTGTCACTAACCCGACACACTTCTCTGTGGCGTTAAAGTATGATCGCGATGGCAATGGTGCGCCTAAAGTCGTTGCCAAAGGCGGTGATGAAATGGCCCTCCACATTCGTAAAATTGCCAAGGCTCACGACGTTGTAATCCTCTCCACGCCGCCCTTGGCGAGATCCCTATTTTTCACTACTGAAGTGGGTGATGATATACCTGAATCCTTGTTTATGGCGGTGGCTCAAGTACTAGCTTATGTGTTCCAAATGCAAGCATTTAAATCAGGTAGAGCGCAACGACCTTCAGCACTATCTAAAAACCTACCCATACCTGAAGATATGCGCCATTAAACCGTACTATTTTTCTGGCATAATCCTTGCTTTTGCCCTGCTGAGTCGTCAAAAAACAGTAGGTAGTAATGGAACTCAGTCAATATTTTTCAAAAGTTGATCGCAATCAGATAAAAACATTCTCGTCAGGACTCACCGTCCCCATCGTGCTATTGGCTATCCTTGGTATGGTTATTTTGCCCATGCCGGCGTTTTTGTTGGACATTCTATTCAGTTTTAACATTGCCTTGTCTTTAGTGGTTATTCTGGTGGCGGTATTTACCCAAAAGCCGGTAGATTTTGCAGCCTTTCCAGTGATCTTGCTTATTGCAACGGTTTTGCGCTTGGCCCTTAACGTGGCATCAACTCGGATTGTATTACTGGAAGGTCATCAAGGTGGTGACGCTGCCGGTAAAGTAATTGAGGCGTTTGGTGCCGTGGTGATTGGTGGCAATTATGCCGTGGGTATTGTGGTCTTTGCTATCTTATTGATCATCAACTTCAAAGTCGTGACCGCCGGTGCAGGACGAATTTCAGAAGTGAGTGCTCGTTTTACCTTGGATGCTATGCCGGGTAAACAAATGGCCATTGACGCTGATTTGAATGCCGGTTTTATTGACCAAGATCAAGCCCGTAAACGCCGACAAGAAATTACTTCTGAAGCGGATTTTTACGGCTCTATGGATGGTGCTTCTAAATTTGTCAAAGGCGATGCGGTTGCCGGTCTATTTATCATGTTGATTAACATTGTTGGTGGATTGTTTATTGGCATGATCCAACATAATTTAACCTTTGCTCAGGCAATTGAAATATATACTTTATTAACTATTGGTGACGGTCTTGTAGCACAAATCCCATCATTGCTATTATCCGTGGCGACAGCAATTATCGTGACTCGCGAAAACACTGAACAAGCCATGGGCGCGGCGGTCAGTAAACAACTGTTAGACGTTAAGGCTTTGTATATTGCCAGCGCTGTATTGTTTGTTATGGGTATTGTCCCTGGTATGCCACACTTTGTATTTTTGATGTTCTCAGCGTTAATCGCCGGCTATGCCTATTACACCCAACATCAGAAAAAAGCAGCAGACGCAGCGCCATCAGAAGATCCCGTACAAGCAACCACTGATGCGCCAGCACCGGCGAAAGAGTTAGGCTGGGATGATGTTCAGCATGTCGATACCATTGGTCTTGAAGTAGGCTATCGATTGATTCCATTGGTAGACAAAACTCAGGGTGGTGAATTACTGACCCGGATTAAGGGCGTGCGTAAAAAGTTATCCCAAGAACTGGGATTTCTTATTCCACCAGTCCACATCCGTGACAATTTAGACCTCACTCCCAGTGCCTACAGTTTGTCTATGCTTGGGGTCAGCGTGGGTGAAGCAGAAATAAGCCATGAAGACGAATTAGCCATTGATCCTGGACAAGTGTTTGGTCAGTTAGACGGTGTCAAAACCAAAGATCCTGCGTTTGGTTTAGATGCGGTGTGGATAAAGCCTGAACAGCGGGAACACGCACAAACATTGGGCTATACCGTGGTAGATGCGGCAACCGTAGTCGCTACCCACTTAAGCCAATTATTACACGCGAATGCCTATCAGTTACTTGGTTACGATGAAGTTCAACAACTACTCGATTTATTGGCAGAAAAACAGCCTAAATTGGTGGAAGGTTTAACCCCAGAAGTATTGCCACTGAGTACCATTGTTAAGGTGATGCAGACCCTGCTTTACGAAGGCATTCCAGTCCGAGATATGCGTACTATTGTACAGACCCTGTCTGAGTACGGACCTAAGAGTCAGGATCCCGATGTATTAGTGTCAGCGGTACGAATTGCTTTGAAACGTTTAATCATGCAAGAAATAAACGGCAGTAACGGTGAAGTGCCCGTCATAACATTGGCGCCAGAGTTGGAACAAATGTTGCACCAGTCATTACAAGCCGGTGGAAGTGATGGTGCTGGCATTGAGCCGGGCTTGGCAGAGCGCTTGCAACAGTCGATTTCAGAGTCAGCGAGGAATCAAGAGCTAGAAGGTCAGCCCGCCGTTTTATTGACGTCTGGCATGTTAAGACCGGTACTGTCGAGATTTTTGAAGAATACCATTACATCACTGCACGTGCTGTCTTATCAGGAAATCCCTGATGACAAGCAAATAAAAATTATCAGTGCGGTTGGAAATTAATTAGGTTATAACGAGGTAAGTTGTGAAAATTAGACGTTTTTTTGCGAAAGATATGAAAGGTGCATTGGCTCAAGTTAAACAAGAATTGGGCAGTGATGCGGTGATCATGTCAAAAACTAAGTTGGCCGACGGTATCGAAGTTGTGGCGGCTTACGACCAAGAGCCAGTGACTCGTCAAACCCAGACACCGCCTCCATCAGCACAGCCCCGTAACGTGTCTCATCAATCGGCTAGTTTTACACAGCGTACAGCCCCCGCAACCAAAGCGTCACCAAGCTTGAGTGAAATAATTGGCGACCAAGGCCCTGACAGTTTAAAGGCGTTGCTAGAAAAACAACACGAAACCAAAGTGGAAGTAGAACCTGCAGTGGCAATTGTACCAAAGACAGTGTCGACCGGAGACCAGCACACAACCACTAAATCCCTCGAACAACCGGTGGCAAATGCTGCAATGGATGAGCTGCGGGATGAATTGTCATCTTTGCGCAATGTATTGCAATTCCAGGTCAGTGAGTTGTTTAAAGAAAAGGCTGCACACAGCCAACCGCAACATCAATATTTGTCTCAGCAACTGCAAAACATGGGCATTTCAACACGACTTGCCGCTGAACTAGTATCTTATGCGCCAACCGATGTGACCGAGCGAGAAGCTTGGGTATTTATCCTAAAGTTATTGGCAAACAAAATACAAACACCACAAAAGAATTTACTACAGAGCGGTGGCATAGTGTCTTTAGTTGGTCCTACAGGAACTGGAAAAACAACCACGTTAGCCAAGCTTGCGGCACAATTTGCTTTGCAACACGGTGCTGATAGTGTTGCTATGGTAACGATTGATAGCTACCGGATAGCGGCCTACGAGCAATTAGCAACCTTTGGTAAGATCATTGGCTGTAGTGTTAAAAAGGCCGCTAACACAGATGAATTAGCCGATGTACTTTATCAACTTAAAGATAAAAAGTTGGTGCTCATCGATACCGCCGGTTTTAGTCAAAGAGATAGCCGTTTAATGAGTCAGCTAGCTACACTCAAGAGCCAAAATTATGCTACGATAAAACATTATTTAGTTTTACAAGGTAACACTCAAAAACAAGCGTTAATACAATCGATACAAAGTTATGCTGATGTTAAGATTGAAGGGTGCATTTTAACCAAACTGGACGAGACCTTCAGCTTGGGAGAATCATTGAGTGTTGTAATAGAACAACAATTACCTGTTTGCTTTGTTACTGACGGACAGAAAGTGCCTGAAGATATTAAAGTTGCAGAATCAAGGTATTTAGTGTCGACTTCGGCTAAACTATACCAAAAGTATAATGACAACGTGCAGCAAAGCGTAGTGTCTAGGTAATATGGTTGACGATCAAGCGAGAAGCTTAAGAACAATGAATCAAATGAATTTGACAAAAGTTATTGCCATTACAGGTGGTAAAGGTGGTGTCGGGAAGACTAATGTAACCCTGAACACTGCAATCGCATTAGCTCAGCAGGGTAAACGTGTCATGGTACTTGATGCCGACTTGGGATTGGCAAATGTTGACGTTATGTTGGGTCTTAGGGTTGATAAAAACTTGTCTCACGTACTGTCCGGCGAATGCACACTTGACGAAGTATTAGTTGAGGGGCCTTACGGCATTAAGATTGCCCCAGCAGCCTCTGGTACCCAGTCAATGGTGGAATTAACCGCCACAGAACATGTTGGTTTAATTAGAGCATTCAGCGAATTACAGACCAAAGTTGATGTTTTTATTATTGATACTGCCGCTGGCATTTCTGACATGGTATTGAGTTTTGCTCGCGCCTCACAAGATGTGGTCGTGGTGGTCTGTGATGAACCTACATCCCTCACCGATGCCTATGCACTGATAAAATTGCTCAACCGTGACCATGGTGTTTTCCGCTTTAAGATTGTAGCCAATATGGTCCGTTCGATGAAAGAGGGGCAGGAGCTATTTTCTAAATTATCTAAGGTGACTGGACGATTTTTAGATGTTGCCTTAGAATTGGTGGCAACAGTTCCCTTTGACGAGAATGTTCGACGCTCAGTGCGCAAACAAAAAGTGATTGTTGAGGCTTATCCCAATTCACCTGCCGCCGTTGCTATCAAGGGGTTGTCACAGAAAATTGTTTCATGGCCAATTCCTAACACGCCAGCGGGGCACTTGGAATTTTTCATTGAACAATTGGTGAGCCAATCTGAGATGAAAAGTGAGAATTTGTGAGTAAAGTTTCTGCTTACCGACAGCATGACGAAAAGACAGCACTGGTAACAAAGCACACCAATTTGGTGAAAAAAATTGCTCATCACTTGATTGCTAGGTTACCGCCCAGCGTGATGGTTGACGATCTTATTCAGGCGGGCATGATTGGCCTGTTGGAAGCTGCGAAGAATTTTGATGATAGTAAAGGCGCAAGTTTTGAGACTTTTGCGGGTATTCGCATTCGCGGCGCTATGTTAGATGATATCCGTAAAGGTGACTGGACACCGCGTTCTGTCCACCGCAACAGTAGAACAATTAACGAAGCCATTGTAGAGATTGAGCGGCAAACAGGCGAAGACGCTAGAGATGTTGATATTGCCAAGCGTTTAAATGTGGATTTAGCCTCGTATCACACCATGTTGAATGAGGTGAATGCCGGTAAAATCGTTGGTTTTGAAGACTTAGGTGGTGCTGAAGATGCGGTATTTTTGGACAATACCAGCGACCATGAAACCCCTCACGAGCAATTACTCCAATCTGCTTTTCAATCTGCACTGGCAACTGGCATAAAATCATTGCCAGAACGCGAAGCTATTGTATTATCACTGTATTACGATGAAGAACTTAATTTACGCGAAATCGGTGATATTTTAGATGTTAGTGAGTCCCGTGTAAGTCAAATTCATAGTCAAGCCATGATCAGACTGAAAGGTAAACTGAGTTCATGGCAAAATTACTAAATTTATTTATAATATAATATTTGTATTTGTAATATATTATATGTTATAAATACAACCGAAGACAAAGTTATGGAGTGTGTTTTGGATAAAAATATGAAAATTCTTGTTGTTGATGACTTTTCAACGATGAGAAGAATTATTAAAAATCTTTTAAAAGACCTAGGCTTTACCAACGTACAAGAAGCCGATGATGGCAACACTGCATTGCCAATGTTGTTACAAGGGGATTTTGACTTTGTTGTCACGGATTGGAATATGCCTGGTATGCAGGGAATTGACTTGCTAAGAAATATTCGCGCCAATGATAAGTTAAAAAATATTCCTGTATTAATGGTTACTGCTGAAGCGAAAAAAGAGCAAATTGTTGCCGCTGCCCAAGCCGGTGTTAACGGTTATGTTGTAAAACCTTTTACCGCAGCGACATTGAAAGAAAAATTAGACAAGGTATTTGAGCGTCTCGGTAAATAGTTGCAGACAATCAATTAATAGGAAGTGTTTAGTGGAAAACGGCAATACATCAATTATTTCTTTAGCGGATGCGCGCCAATTAGTGGCGCTTTTGGAACAAGAAAAGCATGATGAGGCATCAGCTTTAATCGACGCTACGTTAATGCAAAGCTCTGCCGAATTGTTTGCGGAAGTCGGCAAGTTGACGCGACAGTTGCACGACTCATTAACCAGTTTCCACATCGACCCACGTATTGCAGGGTTAGCTAATGAAGACATTCCCGATGCGCAAATGCGTTTAACATATGTCATTGATACAACAGAACAAGCCGCTAACCAGACCATGGATGCAATTGAAACCTGCATGCCGATGACTGATGAATTAAAAACCCAAGTAGCTCATTTGAAAGAGCGTTGGGCGCGGCTAATGAAGCGCGATATGTCCGTTGAGGAATTTAAACTCATTTGTCATGACGTCAATAGTTTACTCGATAAATCAGATGTTGATTTAGGCAAACTTTCGTCCAGCTTAACCGATGTATTAATGGCGCAGGGCTTTCAAGACTTGACCGGTCAAGTCATACGACGAGTTATTGAGTTAGTTACTGAAGTGCAAGATAGCCTAGTCAGTATGTTGACTATGTTTGGTAATATAACTGCTCAGCATTCCAGTGATCCGACCGATATTGAAAAGCCACAAACATTGAAAGATACTTATGCTCACAAAGCTGAAGGCCCAATTATGGATACTGCAGAAAGAAGCGATGTAGTGACAGGCCAAGATGATGTTGATGATTTATTGTCGAGTTTAGGGTTCTAGGAGATTAAGATGAGCTTTGATTTAGACCAAGATATTTTGCAAGATTTTTTAGTTGAGGCTGGAGAAATATTAGAGCAGTTGCAAGAGCAACTGGTGCAGTTAGAAAATGATCCCAGTGACGCAGACTTATTGAATGCAATATTTCGCGGCTATCATACCGTCAAAGGTGGCGCCGGGTTTTTGTCGTTGACCGAATTGGTTGACGTATGCCACGGCGCAGAAAATATTTTTGATGTGATGCGCAACGGTCAGCGCAGATTAACACCAGCACTAATGGATGCAATTTTACAAGCCACTGATGTGGTTGTCAGTATGTTTGAACAAGTCAAACTGGGACAGCCTTTGACGCCAGCGTCCAATGCCTTGTTACAAGAACTTCATAAACTAAGCCAGCCCGAAGATAACAGTACTCAAGTTGAGACTGCGGTTGTCGCGCCAACGCCACCCGTTAGCCAACAACCATTACAGCAAGGTGGCAGTATTGATGACATTACCGAAGATGAATTTGAGCGCTTACTTGATGAACTGCATGGCTCCGCTGACACCAGCGCGTCAACACCTGCACCGCAACCACCAGAAATTGCGCCGAGGGTAAACGATGATGATATTTCGGAAGATGAGTTTGAGTCATTACTTGACGAGCTGCACGGTGAGGGACAATTTAAACTCGTCGACGACAATCCATCATCAACGGTTGCAGAACAACCTCAAGCAGCAACATCTGACCTCATTAATGATGATGAGTTTGATGCCTTACTAGACCAATTACACGGCGCCGGTAAAGGGCCGTCAGTAGCGGCACCGACGACTCCTGTTAGCGATCCAAAAACAGTGCAACAAGCAGCGCCAGCCCCCGCGGCAAAACAGAGTACGGGGAGTGCACCTGCTCCGGCAGTGACGAAAAACCCCACTGTCAGTTCGACCCCTCAGGGTATAGTTCAGCCGACCGCTGAAACCACTGTGCGAGTTGATACCAAACGACTCGATAAAATTATGAACATGGTGGGCGAGTTAGTCTTGGTAAGAAACCGTTTACTTAGCCTAGGCATCAATGTCGAGGATGAGCACATGACTAAAGCTATTGCCAATCTGGATGTCGTCACGGGTGATTTACAAGGCGCTGTCATGAAAACTCGAATGCAGCCAATTAAAAAGGTGTTTGGTCGGTTCCCTCGAGTTGTCCGTGACCTTGCACGTGCTTTGGATAAAGATATCACGTTAAAACTTGAAGGCGAAGATACCGATTTAGATAAAAACCTTGTAGAAGCCCTTGCTGATCCACTGGTCCACTTGGTTCGCAACTCTGTTGACCACGGTATTGAATTACCTGATGAACGAGTTGCCGCTGGTAAGCCTAGAACTGGTAACGTTACCCTTGCCGCCGCGCAGGAAGGTGACCACATTTTGTTGACCATCGAAGATGACGGTAAAGGTATGGATCCTGAAAAACTCAAATCCATTGCCATAGATCGCGGCGTTATTGATCAAGACCAAGCATCCCGTATGTCTGATCAAGATGCGTTTAATCTGATCTTTGCCCCCGGATTTTCCACCAAAACAGAAATTTCTGATATTTCTGGACGTGGTGTAGGTATGGATGTGGTTAAGACCAAAATTACTCAGCTCAATGGTGCTATTGATATATTCTCGGAATTAGGCACGGGTACTCGATTACAAATTAAAGTACCGTTAACTTTGGCTATATTACCGACCTTAATGATTATTGTGGGTGGTCAGACATTTGCCTTACCATTAGCGACAGTGAATGAAATTATTAACCTAGATCTTAGCAAAACTAACACTGTTGATGGCCAATTGACAATGATAGTACGTGAGCGTGCTATTCCGTTATTTTATTTAAGCAAATGGCTAAAACCTAAATATCAGCGTGCTCAAGATGCACCAGGACATGTGGTGGTGGTGCAAATTGGTAATTTGCAGGTTGGTTTTGTGGTTGATGCCTTGATTGGTCAAGAAGAGGTGGTGATTAAACCCCTAGATGCGCTGCTACAGGGTACACCTGGCATGGCCGGCGCTACCATCACCAGTGATGGCGGTATTGCTCTAATTCTCGACGTACCAGCAATGTTGAACCGTTACGCCAAACGAGGCTAACGGTTAGGCATGGAGAGAACATTATGACAATTAATGTATTAGTCGTTGATGACTCTCTATTTTTTCGCCGCCGCGTCACAGAGTTTTTACAACAAAGTCCGCAAATAAACGTTATTGGTCAAGCTAATAACGGCCAAGAAGCCATTCAACAGGTTAAGTTACTTCGCCCTGATGTAGTGACTATGGATATCGAAATGCCAATTATGGATGGCATCTCAGCAGTCAAGCATATTATGCAACATCATCCATTACCTGTGCTGATGTTTTCGTCTCTTACTCATGAAGGTGCCCAAGCGACTCTCGATGCATTGGATGCTGGCGCTGCAGATTTCTTGCCGAAAAATTTTGAGGAAATAGCTAACAGCCATGGCGCAGCGATTTCAGCTCTGCAGCAAAAAGTCATTGCACTGGCCTGTAGTCAAGCGACAAGAAGCTCTATGGCCCGTGCCATATCAGCTACTAGTGCTGTAAGTATTAATACTCGGACTTTACGGCCTTCAGTCAGTTCTTCACCCAGCTCAAAGCGTGCAAATGGTTACAAACTACTTGCAGTGGGTGCATCGACAGGCGGTCCCGTTGCGCTACAAAAATTACTGTCCGCGTTGCCGGCAGATTTTCCGTACCCTATTTTGTTGGTACAGCACATGCCGGGGGCATTCACCACCGCATATGCTGAGCGATTGAATGGATTGTGCCAAATATCTGTCAAGGAAGCCGCGGATGGTGACATATTACAGCCAGGGTGTGCCTATTTGGCACCTGGTGGTAAACAAATGATTTTAGAAGGTAATGCGCAACGAGCAAGGTTAAAAATCACGGAATTGGCTAATCATCAGGAACGCATAACATACAAACCCAGCGTTGATATCACCTTTGCTAGTATTTGCCGACTCTTTCAAGGCAATGTATTAGCCACTATTTTAACCGGTATGGGTGCTGATGGACGTGAGGGCTGTAAGTTGTTAAAAAATCAAGGGGCAACTATTTGGGCGCAAGATGCTGACAGCTGTGTTGTTTATGGTATGCCGCAAGCGGTAACGAAAGCTGGGATAGTGTCAGAAAACATTGATATTGATATGATGGGTAGACGCATCCTCGTAGAAATGATGCCGAATTAATACTAACAAAAACAATCAAATAAAAGGGCGTGTCGTGGTTGTATGGACAATTGCTAACCAAAAAGGTGGTGTCGGAAAGACTACGACAACAGCAACCTTAGGCGGTCTACTGGCTGCCAAAGGCCATAATGTGTTGTTGATTGATACGGATCCTCATGCGTCTTTGAGTTATTACTTTGGCATTGATTCGGAACAACATAGTCATACTGTTTATAGTATTTTTAGTCACCATCAGCAGCTTAGTAGAGATTTAGTATTGGATTGTCTATGTCCAACAAAAGTTGATTCCTTGTTTGTGATGCCGGCAAGTATGGGACTTGCAACGTTGGATAAAAACTTAGGAACGACACCGGGGATGGGGCTTATTTTATCAAAAGCCCTAGCCTTAATAAGTGACCAGTTTGATTATGTACTGTTGGACTGCCCGCCGGTATTAGGGGTGTTGATGGTCAATGCACTGGCGAGTTGTAGCCAGATTATTGTGCCGGTACAGACTGAATTTTTGGCCCTCAAAGGGCTAGATAGAATGATGCTAACCCTAGATGTGATGGCGCGTTCACAGGCCAAAAAATATCAGTACACCATCATACCAACCATGTATGACAAACGGACAAGAGCTAGTTTAGATGCTTATAAGCAACTCAAGAAAAGTCATGGTAGGCAAGTCTGGCCAGGGGTTATTCCAATAGACACTCGGCTGCGGGATGCAAGTCAAGCCCATACGGCTCCGTCTCACTATTGCCCGCAATCCCGGGGTGTCGTCGCGTATAATAGTTTATTGGGCTATCTTGATTCTATAGAGTGTACTTTATGAGTGTTAATAAACTGGCAAATGAACAAGTGATGGTGGACTATCTCAATGATTTATTGGATGAGCGCCCATTAACTGAGACG
>JBELHI010000001.1:12764-56516 GCA_042091475.1 Alteromonadaceae bacterium | reverse complement strand
GGATGAGCGCCCATTAACTGAGACGTTGCCTGATGAAATGCAGCAAGTATCATCTCAAGTGGTTTTACCTGAGGTGCTAATAGCGCCTGAACAGGCAGAAATACCGAAAAAGCAAGCTGCACCAAAGCAGGCTAATGTAGTAGAAAGCCAATCCACGGCGGTGAATGCAAAAACTGAACGAACGGCTGGCGATGCCTCTTTTGAGGAACAACAAGATGTAGCTTTTAGGCAAGTAGTGAAGCCTACAGTGCAAGAGGATGATTCGGCGCCAACGGAACCGTTTCAGGCCTTATTTTTTGAAGTCGCTGGGCTAACAATTGCAGTACCACTGACACAACTTGGTGGTATTCACAACCTAACTGAGCGCAATAACATCCCAGGTAAGCCTGAATGGTTTGATGGTGTCATGGTGCATCGTGACCAACGCTTCAATGTGGTTGATACAGCGCAGTGGGTAATGCCAGAAAAATATGCCCAAGCAGTGGACGCAGGGTTATCTTACGAGTATTTAATTTTACTTGAAGACAGTGGCTGGGGTTTGATGTGTGAACGTTTGGTCAGTACCCAATCACTATCAGTAGATGAGGTTAAATGGAGCCGGGGCAATAACAAACGACGTTGGCTGGCTGGCTTAGTGAAAGAACAAAAATGTGCGTTGATAAATGTCGACGAGATGATTGAATTAATGGATAAAGGCCTAAATTGTCAAGGTTAAATACCAAGTACAAAGATGGCAAACTAGTGGAGCGAGATAATGACGACAGAACGAGCAGCAGGTAATGTAGAGCAAAATGATGAAGTACTGCAGTGGGTGACATTTTGTTTGGACGAAGAAGTTTACGGTATCAATGTAATGCAAGTACAAGAAGTACTGCGTTACACTGACATTGCACCCGTGCCAGGGGCTCCTAGTTATGTGTTAGGTATTATAAACTTACGCGGTAATGTGGTGACTGTGATTGATACCCGTACCCGATTCGGTTTGGGCCACAACGACATCACAGAACATTCTCGTATTGTGATTATCGAGTCTGAAAAGCAAGTCGTTGGCATCATGGTTGATAGTGTTGCCGAAGTGGTTTATTTGAAAACCTCAGAAATTGATAGTGCGCCTCATGTTGGCACTGATGAAAGTGCTAAGTTTATTCAAGGTGTAAGTAACCGCGATGACCAGTTGTTAATATTGGTTGACTTGAATAAGTTATTGTCCGATGAAGAGTGGGATGAGGTAGCTTCAGTTTAATGAATCTTATTATGTCTGCGGTACTGGCCCTTGTGGTGACTTGTCTAGGATTAGTTGCTTTTGCCTGGCGAAGCCATCTAAGAGCCAATATTATTGCCAAACAATACCAACAGTTGGATACCCAAGTTAAGACCTGCTTGAAACAGATAGAAGGCTTAATGAAGAGTCAAGATAGCGTACAGCAACACATCAATGAAGTACAAAGTGGTACCTTGGGCATGGGATCTACACTGAAAAATTTGGTGGGACAATTGGCCCAGACTGAACAGCGTCAAGCGGCTTTAGAAGCGGCTGAACCAGACAGTAAGATGTATCAACAAGCCGCACGGTTAGCACAGCAAGGTGCCACAGTGGACAACATTATGAGTGATTGCGGTTTACCTCGAGGAGAGGCCGAGCTGCTTGTCAGTATCCATCAAAAATAAACAATCATTTCGGTTTAACAATTATCGTTACACCTGGTTATCTATTTTGTTGTGAATATTGTTCCAGTGCTCTGGCGTTTTTCCCTGTAAAACAAACGAAAACGCAATCAACTCTGCGATGATGTGATATAGCTCTGGTGGAATTGATTGGCCTAAGTCCAATGCTGCCAGCCATTGGCATAATTGCTCGTCTTCATGAATTAAAATGCCATGTTGATTGGCAAGGGCTATAATTTCATCAGCTATATCACCGTGGCCTTTAGCGATGACTTCAGGCGCCTTTCCCTCATTATACTTTAAACCGACTGCACGGCGGGTGTCGTGTTCACTCATGCGAACGCCTCAAATAGCCGATAGGGTTGTTTGATCAGTGACTCCGGTATTACGCCTTGCTGGCAGTTGTTTTTGATCACTGTCATTCCCAATGATTCTAGTCGTTGATTGAGCTGCGGTAGTGCCTGTTTTATATGGTTCACGGTATTGCTGTCGTTGGCTAAAAAAGTCAAGCTAACTTGTTGTTCTTGCAATTTTGCTTTGACTAAAATATCTCCCCAAGTACCCGCTGCTAATTTCATTGAAAGTTGCCACGTATGACTCGACTTCACATCTGTGTTGACTTGCTGTTGCGGATCTTTTTGCACTAGAACTTCGGCTTGCTTATACTCTTTACCATCCACATAAGGTACTTGATAATGCAGTTGCTCAGTGCCTTTTGTGGTTTTGTCACCACTATCAATTTTACTGTATTGGTGTTGTTTAAGAAGCCCCATCGCCGCTTGCATCAATTGCTTTTGAAACTGATTTTGCGGTGCATTTGCTACCGGGCTTTGTTGATTTGTAACCGTGTTGTTAGCCACTAGCTTTGTTGCTACCTGTAAGCTATTTTCACTTATTTTTCTACTATCTAATGTTTGTAACTTACTACTCAGAGCCAATTGCACTAGCTGAACAAGCCCTGCAATCACAGGGCTGACGGGCTGATTTAACTGGATTGTTGGCAGTATGTTGGCTGAGGGTGCAGTTATCAACTGTTGTATTAGCTGCGCGTCGGCCGCTCCACCACTTGCTAGGCTTTGCTTTATTTGAGCCACCGTGGCGACCATTTTTGCGGCTAAAGCGGGTTGTTCTGCTAATACCGTGGATGCTAAAGAGTTCTGAATGAGTGACATTAATTGCTTTGGCGATTGCTCTGCGGTTTGTAATTGATTTAATAATCCTTGTAAGGAAGTCACTGGGGGGTGGGGTACCGCAGTTATAGTTGCACCAGTAGCCTTTGGTGGCGCTAATGTTAGCGTAATTTGTGGTAACTTTAGTGCTTGCAGTACTGACTGTTGACCAGGCTTGATGTTAATGTCAGTAACGGCTTTTTGCGACACCATCTCTGCTGTTATTTGCCCTTTTTCTTTTACTGATAGGTTTACCCATGCTTGTTTGCTGATGTTATTGCTAATTTCTTTTGGTGTTGTCCCATAGCTATCAACGAGGTTTGCAAGGGCGTGACCGGTCAGCTTTATCTGTCCACTATTCTGTAAAAAACTTGCAACTAACGCACCTTGGTCTTGACGGTTGATATGTAACGTTATTACTTTGCCATTAACCCCTTGCAGACTGAAGCCTTGTTGTGCTTTTTCTGGTGCATAGGACAGGGTGTAGGCGCCCGGCGTAATGCCGTGCTTAGCGCTAATGATTTTTGCAGTGATAGGCCCAGTCATGGTATCCAGATTAATAGTGTTCTGTGTTACCGCCGTCACATCCATAGGCACACTGAGTCGCATGGGCTGTTGTAACGCCTGTAATTGTTTAATACTATTTTGTTGTTTACTGGTGAGAGATAGCGGTTCAATAACGCCATTATTATGGGCGATGGCCACAGCTGGAGGCTTACTTTGAACAAATAATAACCTTAGCTGACTGCCGGCGATAATTGTGGGTTTGGACACATCGCGAATAATTGCAGTTAACGCAGTGCCTGTATCCAAAATAATACGTGTCCCTTTGACAGCATTGACAGATACATTAGCTTCGTGGCTATATCTTGGTGAACCAGCTAGGTTGTACTCAACATGTTGGCGAGGCACCTGTAAAATGTGTTGCGAGACCGTGTTGTTCAATGGCAGGGGCTTACTTGCCTGCTGGTCAAACAGACGTAAAATCGTGTTGTAGTTTGCATTGCTCACTTTTTCATGTAGCAGTTGCGCTTGATAAGTATTCGTTAAATTTAACTTGCCTTTTATGTCATTGATTTGTATGGCTTGAGTACCAGCAAAAGAATTGACAGATAACTGGTGCTGACTAATGCCATTAATAGTCAGAGGTACGGTTACCGCAGACGACTGAGTATTCACCGCCGTAGCGTTTGCGCTTGGCATTGTTGGCCCCGAGGGGCTAGAAAGAACCTGATTCATATCTTTATTATCGGCAACCTATGGGAAAAAATTAATCTATTTTCACCGTCTGGCCAAAATTTTGATATGATTTAGTTTGAATGTTTCAGGGATAAATCCATATTGTGTTATCAGTAAATGCTGTTAGTTGCGAGAAGCAGGGACGTATACTGTTTGATAATCTGCAGTTAAGCTTAACTGGCGGGCAATTATTGTATGTTCATGGGCCCAATGGGGCAGGGAAAAGTACCCTGCTGAGAATGATAGCTGGGCTAGAAATGCCGCAACGCGGAGACGTATCGTGGCAACTTGATAATGGCAGTGAAAGACATCCCGTAGGCTCAGATGATGTGATTTATATTGGCCACAAGACTGCATTGAATCCTAGTTTATCGGCGGTGCAAAATTTATCTTTTTGGTGTGCACTTAACAATATCATTGCCCCAAATAATATTTATCCACTTTTAGCTACCTTAGGGTTAGTTGGCCTGGAAGATGTTCCGATTAAACAGCTTTCGGCGGGCCAACAGCAGCGGATAGCATTGGCTAGGCTATGGTTAAAAGATGCTTCCATGTGGATACTAGACGAACCGTTCACAGCCCTTGACCAGCAAGCGATTGGATTAATTACGGCGAAAATAGAGCAATACATAACTGCCGGTAATTTAGTTATCATGACGTCTCATCAACCCATAGACATCGCTTGTGCGTATACCTCAATAGCGTTGGAATATAATTTATGAGACTGCCGCTGAAGGGGATTATAAGTCGAGAATGTAAATTAGCGTTTTTACATCCAAGTCAGTTGTTTCAGCCCATGGTATTTATGATTTTGGTGATGACTTTATTTCCCATTGCCATTGGGCCCAATCCGGTACTATTACAAAAGGTTGGTGCTGGTGTAATTTGGGTAACAGCAATGTTATCGATTCTGATGGGCTTGGAACGCCTGTTTAAACAAGACTACGATGACGGTACGTTACAGCAAATGATGATATCGCCCTCACCTTTGTGGTGGTTGTGTTTGATAAAAGTCACGTGTCACTGGTGTTTTACTGCATTGCCATTAGTGCTAATTAGCCCTATCTTTGCTTTGTTTTTCAATCTAACGTGGCAAATGTATTGGGCGCTGGTGATGAGTTTGTTACTGGGCACGCCAATCTTAAGTTTTATTGGTGCTATTGCCGTCGCCTTAACCTTGGGCTTAAATCGCGGTGGTATTATATTGGGATTACTGGTGTTACCCTTATTTATTCCGGTACTAATTTTTGCCACCGCAGTCATTGATGCTGCGGCACTGCAGACGCCTTATATTAGGCAACTAGCATGGATTGGCGCAATGTTAATGTTGGTGTTAGCTTGTGGACCGTTCACCATTGCGTATGGATTAAAAGTGAGTCAAGACTGATATGTGGAAGTGGATGCATCCTTATGCGAAAAATGAAGCGGCGTTTGCCTTGTGCTCGCGTCTCATACCCTGGTTGTTTACCTTGGGAACCAGTCTGTTCCTGTTTGGTCTGGTTTGGGGGCTGGGATTTGCGCCTGCCGATTATCAACAAGGTGATGCATTTAGAATTATTTATCTACACGTACCGACTGCACTGCTGTCGATGGGGCTATATTTTGGCATGGCAGTTATGGCCTTCGTCGGCTTAGTTTGGCAGTTAAAAACGGCATATTTAGCGATGACTTCAATTGCGCCCGTTGGTGCGGTGGTGACTTTTCTGGCCCTGGTTACCGGGGCTGTTTGGGGTAAGCCCATGTGGGGCACTTGGTGGCAATGGGATGCACGGCTAACATCTGAGCTTATATTGCTGTTTTTGTACCTCGGTGTACTGAGTATACATTCGCTCTATGATGACCGCGTGAAAGCGGGTAGGGTTGCGGCAATTATTGCTTTAGTTGGTAGTGTCAACTTACCGATTATTCATTACTCTGTTGAATGGTGGAATACCCTGCATCAAGGCGCTACCATAACCAAATTTGCTAAGCCATCAATGCCAATGAGTATGCTAAAACCGCTACTAATTTGCCTATTGGGGTGCGGATTAATGTTTGCTGCCATTGTGTGCTTCCGATTGCAAACGGCATTGCTGGCAGTTGACGCACTGAGACCGTGGGCAAAACAGCAGCTGGGTCTAATGCAAAAGCAAGGGGATAGGTAAATGGCATTTGATAGTATGTCAGAATTTTTTGCCATGGGCGGTTATGCTTTTTATGTTTGGTTGTCAGTGGGCATTTGTGTATTGAGTATCGTATTATTAATTGTTGTTAGTGTTTTTAACCGCAGGCAGTTACGCCTTAAGGTGAGTGTTGAAATCGCTCGTAGAGAGCGCATTAAAAAGGCGCGAGTGGGTGGTAATGTCAAATCCGCCGTGGCAACAATAAGATGAATTCACGGCGTAAACAAAGGCTGCTTGCTGTATCAGGCTTGGTCACGACGATAGCGTTATCAATTGCTTTGATGTTGTTTGCATTGAACGACAATATTGACTTTTTTTACACCCCTAGCCAAGTGGTCAACGGTAAGTCTGGCGTTAAACCGGTTGTTGGACATCGACTTAGGGTGGGAGGGTTAGTTGTTGAAGGGTCGGTCAAACGGTCACCCCAATCATTGGCAGTAGAATTCCTATTGGTTGATACTGGACCGACGGTACGCGTTATTTTTCAAGGCATACTACCGGATTTGTTCCGTGAAGGGCAGGGGATTATTGCGACTGGATTGTTACAGGAAAATGGCGTCATCATCGCCGATGAAGTGCTCGCGAAGCACGATGAAGAATATATGCCGCCAGAGTTAGCAGAGCAATTGAAGGGTATCAAACACGTGAAACCGTCAAACCCGCAAACAGGTTACTAGATACTTCAGGAGATAGGGGTGATTTTATCTGAGTTAGGCCATGTTGCGTTGACATTGGCATTGTTGTTTTCGCTGTTATTAGCAATCGTTCCACTGTGGGGAAGTTATACACACAGTGCCCGCATGATGGCGAGTGCATCTTTGCTCGCTACCGGTATGTTCATTTTTACTTTATTTGCTTATGGTTTATTGACCTACGCTTTTGTTACCGATGATTTTACCCTTGGTTATGTGGCCAATCATTCCAATACTTTGTTACCTATCTATTACAAAGTGACGGCCGTTTGGGGAGGACACGAAGGCTCATTTTTATTGTGGGTTTTGATGTTCAATCTTTGGACTCTGGCGGTAGCCCTTTTTAGTAAGCGTATTCCTGAAATTATGTTGGCGAGAGTATTGTCAGTGCTCGGTATTGTGGGCATTGGTTTTTACTTATTTATGATATGGGTGTCCGATCCTTTCCTCAGTTTAGTGCCATTCTATCCGGTCGACGGTCAGGATTTGAATCCGCTACTACAAGACTTTGGTATGATCATTCATCCGCCCATGTTGTACATGGGTTATGTGGGCTTTGCAGTTACTTTTGCGTTTGCCATTGCCGCATTATTATCCGGTAAGTTAGACTCGGCGTGGGCGCGTTGGTCACGGCCATGGGCATTGGCTGCGTGGGCTTTTTTGACGGTTGGCTTGGCCCTTGGAAGCTGGTGGGCTTATTACGAATTGGGTTGGGGCGGTTGGTGGTTTTGGGATCCGTCAGAGAATGCTGCGCTGATGCCTTGGTTGGCCGGAACGGCACTTATCCACTCATTAGCGACCACAGAAAAGCGTAAGATTTTCAAATCATGGACAGTGCTACTGGCTATTAGTGCATTTTCCTTAAGTTTGTTAGGCACCTTTCTAATTCGCTCTGGCGTTCTGGTCTCGGTGCACACCTTTGCTAGTGATCCTAGCAGAGGTTTATTTATTCTTGGTTTGTTAGTGTTGGTTGTAGGCAGTTCACTGTTACTTTACGCGCTGCGCTCTTCCGCGCTGCATGTCGAAGGCCGCTACGGTTTAATCTCGCGAGAAGTGATGTTGTTTGGTAATAACCTATTACTCAGTGTAGCAACGTTAGTGGTGCTACTAGGAACTTTATTCCCTCTGGTACATCAACAGTTAGGTATGGGTGCTATTTCTGTAGGTGAACCCTTTTTTAATCAAATGTTTAGTTATTTGATTTTACCGTTTGGGCTGCTTGTGGGTATTGGACCATTGACCCGCTGGAAGAGCCAAACACCACAAGCGTTGTTAAGGCAAATACTGTGGGCGAGTGGCATTGCAATGGGTGGTGCTCTGCTTATTCTACTACCTCAAGGTCCCTTGTCTTATTTTGCTCTTCTAGGTGTTTTCTTGGCACTGTGGGTACTGGTCAATACTATTGAAGAAGTACGGTTGCGCAGTGGTAGCGTATTTTCTATGGCTAATATGTCAGAGCTGCCTCGCAGCCATTGGGGCATGGTATTAGGACATGTGGGCTTTGCTGTATGTTTGATGGGCATGACTATTGTTAGCAATTACGATTTAGAGAAGGATGTTAAATTATCCAAAGGAGAGACAGTTTCACTCGCAGGTTATCAATTTGTGTTTGAAGGTGTTGTCGAAATCACTGGGGCTAATTATGTTGGACACCAAGGACAATTTACGGTTTTCCAAGACCAAGATAAAATTAGTACCTTGTATCCCGAAAAGCGTCGATATACGGTTCAGGGATCAGTAATGACTGAAGCAGGAATTGACTCTAATTTCTCTCGAGATCTGTTTGTTGCATTGGGAGAATCGATGGGACAAGGGGCATGGGCAGTAAGGATATATTATAAACCTCTAGTTATTTGGATTTGGTTGGGGGCGCTAATTATGGCCCTAGGCGCAGTTTGTTCAATATCTGATCCGCGCTATCGTATTAAAGTTCGTCAAACCCTGGCGCCTGTCACACCATCTGTGTTGAGTAAGGAGACCATGTGAATATCTGGCTAGTGCGAGGCGCTCCGTTAGGGATATTTATTTTATTGGCATTGTTACTATTGCAAGGCCTATTCAGTGATCCTAGGGTGAGAGAGTCACAGTTGTTAGGTAAGCAGGTACCAGATTTTGTTTTGTCAGATGTGATGGATGAACAGAAAACGTATAATTCATCGATATTTAATGGTCAACTGACTCTACTTAACGTGTGGGGTGTGTGGTGCACAACGTGCAAAATTGAACTACCGTATTTGAGCCAACTGAAAAATGCCGGCGTTGTTGTAGTTGGCTTGTATTATAGTCAGGACGTAGACGCGAGCTTTAGCCTTAAAACAAGAGGCCAGTTACAGCAGGATATCACCGCGACGTTAAGCCGTTACAGTGATCCATTCAGTTTTAATATGCTTGATAAAGATCGTCAATTGTCATTTGACTTAGGCGTCACCGGTGCCCCCGAGACCTTCTTAATTGGTCCTCGGGGCGAGATTTTAACCCACCATATTGGCGACCTCAATCCGAGGGTGTGGCGGCAAGTATTTGCACCGCATTTCCCGCCAGCTGTTAACAACCGGTTACGGGGCGATAGATTGTGATAATTAATTTACCTGCTTGCATCAAGCTATGGCTTTTATGTGTTTTGGCGAACAGTACGTTATTGCTTGCGGCAGAAGAGAGATTTCCGCTAACGTCCCAACAACAGCGTCAGGCATTTACTCAGTTAACTGCCAATTTACGTTGTCCAAAGTGCCAAAATCAAAGTATCGCTGACTCTAATGCCACGGTATCTGTTGATATGAAACGCAAGGTCCACCAATTACTGCTGCAAGGTAAATCGGAAGATTACATCATTACATACATGAAACAGCGTTATGGTGATTTTGTCTATTATCAGCCTCCTGTTAACACTGCAACCTTAGTACTATGGATGGCCCCATTACTGGTGCTATTCGTGGTGTTGTGGTTGTTTCTTCGTCAAAAAAGAGAGCAACCAAGGGACATTGACGCACTGGACAGCAAGCAACTTGAAGATGTTGATGCATTACTCAATAAAAATAAGCTGAAAGATAAGGATGTAAGCTAATGCTAATATTTTTATCAATAGTTGGCGTTTTGCTGGTCATTGCACTTATGATTATTGCCTTTGCCCTGCGTCCCCGTGACACCTTGCAGCAGCAGTTAGCGTATAATCAAGTGAACCTTGCCCTCACGGAATCACGTCTCGCTGAGTTGGCAGTAGAGCAACAGCAGGCTTTATTATCAGTATCTGGCCGCAGAACTGCAGAACGTGAAATTAAACTAGCGCTTGCCCATGATCTCGATGATGCCACCAAGCCGAGCCAAGTCACACACAAAGGATGGGTTATTGGCGCATTGTTACTAGCAGGATCTGTGGTGATTAGCAGCTACATTTACTTGCAGCAAATACCCCAGCTAAGTCACTGGCAATCTGCCATGAAACAATTGCCAAGTTTGGGTAAGCGCGTGGTAATGGATGCGGATCCAACGATTACTCGAGAAAATCTGTTAGATTTTGCATTAGGACTGCGCACTCGGTTATCGCAAAACCCTGATGATGCTATTGGTTGGCTGTTATTAGGCCGTGTAAATGTAGCGTTAAATAACCTAACACAGGCGTTAGCCGCCTATGAAAAGTCGTTGGCTATTGACTCAACACATCGAGGCACTACTATCAGTTATAGTCAGGGATTATTGATGACTAGAGACACAAAAAATAGTTTAAGGGCTTATCAGTTGCTTAACCAGCAGCTGCGCATCAACCCTAAAACCAACGATTTTGATTTACTTAGCTTACTCGCGGTGGCAGCGCAAGCTGCCGAGAAACCCGATGTGGCGTTGTCGGTTTGGCAGCGACTGAATGGTGGTTTGTCGGTTGACGATCCCCGCAGTGCTAGTGTACAACAGCAGATCGCTCAACTCATACAAGATCAAACAGGTTTTAAAGTAGAGGTCTCTTTGGCACCTGACGTGACCATGCCTGAATCCGGCTACTTGTTTGTATTTGCTAAATCCGTCGAGACAGGCAATATTCCACTTGCCGTGCACAAGCAACGGCTAACGACTTTGCCCGTTGTCGTCAATTTAACGGTGAAGAATGCCATGATGGAACAATTTAGTTTGGTTGAAGGTAAAGTGGTAAATCTGTATGCACGCTTATCTCAGGATGATAAAATTGATCTTGAGCAAGGAGATTTAGAGGGACAGACTGACGGTCTGACGGTCACATCCAGTCTCACAGGCGTTAATCTAGTTATTGAAAGAATAGTGAAGTAGACAATATGGCAAGGCATCAACACATCATCAGTATTATTTTACTGGCAAGCATCGCGTTATCAGGATGTGCCAGTAATGGCTCTGCAGTTCCTCAACAGGAGGCAGTAGTAGCGTCGACACAAGCGTCTGATCAACGAGATCCTATTGAGTCATTCAACCGCGCTATGTGGACCTTAAATTGGGATTATTTAGATACTTGGGTATTGCGGCCGGTAACTAAATTGTATGTTGCTGTGGCGCCTCAATTTGTCAGAACGGGTCTGTTAAATATGATGTTAAACCTTGAAGAGCCAGCGTCAATTGTGAATAATTTATTGCAAGGCCGTGGCACTGACGCGGCGACAACTGCTGTGCGTTTTACTGTTAACTCTAGTATTGGTCTATTGGGTACAATCGATGTAGCCAAAAGTATGGGGTTAGACCGTCAAGACGAAGAATTTGGTGAAGTACTCGAGGCTTATGGCGTTGGTCAAGGGCCATTTCTAATGCTACCCATTAAAGGCCCTGCGGATGGTCGGAATATGTTTGGTGATGCCGTTGATTCGTCTTATTTGTTGTTAAATGCTTTGTCAACACCGGCTAATATACTGCGGATGGGGGTTGTCATTGTTGAAACCCGAGCCACATTAATGTCCCAAGAGAGCATGCTCAATAATGCGATAGATCCCTACAGTTTGGTGAAAGACATTTATTTCCAAAAAGAAACATTGAAGCGAACAGAGCACCTTTCTGATGAGCAGCTAGATGCTGAGATGGAAGAAGAATTTGGTGACGACATAGATGCACTACTGGATGATCTATAGGCACGTTCTATGGGACGATGGTCACCCCGCTCAGACAGTTTGTTGTTAGGTTCATGGCATACCACGGCAGCAAAATAGCCAATCGTTACTTGGCTATGTATTTTGCAATGTATTTAGCACATAAACTGTACTGCACCGGCTTTAATACTATCGGATATAACATGATTATTGCCGCGGCATAAAGTAATGCCTTCCAATCTTCACTGACTCTGAGAACTACGGCAAAGGCCGGTACTATCACCATCAATTTGATGATGTTGAGTAGAAACTTTTCGGGTGGGGTTAATCTGTTGCTGGCTTTTTCTACTGCCACCACTCTGTCGGCGAGAGGTAATTTCTCTAGTCCAGGAATATGTTTACTGAAAAAATAGAATTTCATAGGGTAATGACCGTCGTTATAACCATGATGAATAGTCTATCATGCAAATAATTAAGAATTAACGTTTATATTTGATAAAAGTCATGGTAAAACACAAATGACCATAAGGAGAATTAAATGAAAGCTGTTATACCTGTCGCCGGTCTAGGCACCAGAATGTTGCCTGCCACTAAAGCCACACCGAAAGAAATGTTGCCGGTTGTTGATAAGCCGCTGATTCAATACGTGGTTAAAGAGTGTATTGATGCGGGTATTAAAGATATTGTATTGGTAACTCACGCCAGTAAAAACAGTATTGAAAATCATTTTGATACCAGCTTTGAATTGGAAGCGACCTTGGAAAAGCGTGTTAAACGTCAATTGTTAGATGAAGTTCAAGGCATTTGCCCTAAAGACGTCACCATAATGCACGTTCGTCAGGGCGTTGCAAAAGGCTTAGGCCATGCTATTTTGTGTGCCAAACCATTGATTGGTGAAGAATCTTTTACCGTTGTATTGCCTGACGTATTGATTGATGATGCCCTTGCTAATCCGAAACGAGATAACTTAGCTGAAATGATCAGTACCTTTAATAACACGGGTGCCAGTCAGATTATGGTGGAAAAAGTACCTCAGGCAGATGTGTGCAAGTTTGGTATTGTCGATATTGCCGGTGCTGAGTTGGCTGCAGGGGAATCTGCGAAACTGAGTCGGGTGGTTGAAAAACCAGCCCTTGAAGATGCGCCATCTGACCTAGCTGTTGTGGGACGTTACGTCTTGGATTCAGACATTTGGGCGCTTCTAGCCAAGACACCTCCTGGTGCAGGCGATGAAATTCAGTTGACCGATGCCATTGACGAACTACTTATTAAAAAGTCAGTGGAAGCCTATTATATGAAAGGTAAGAGCCACGATTGCGGCAGTAAACTGGGGTATTTGAAGGCCAACGTTGAATATGGTCTACGTCACCCTGAACTTGCCTCTGAATTTGCTGAATTTTTACAACAAGTTACCTCATAGTTATTGACTGCGAGTAGACCGCTGAGAGTTCGATAGGGGGGGTGACAGATAGTTTGTTACGCGCCCTATCCAATATAACGCCGGTCATATAAGATTCGTCCCGTGTGAATTGTACCTCGGTGTTGGTAATCGCTCGCAATGTAGACGTGTTACAAAAAACAGTGATTACCATTGAATTGTGTTGTGTTATTCATCATGTAACTGGCACGTGGACATCCCTTTCCTGATTAGATATTACTACCCACTTACCCTAGCTTAATATTCTGTTCTGTCAGTTTTTTCAGAGCCGATACTAGGTGTTTGGGATACTTTTTCACGCGCTCCTATTTTGAAATACTGACCCAGTTTAGCGCTTGTTTTGGGGGAAATGTTATTAACCTTCTGCAACTCTTCAACAGCAGTAAAATCACCGTGTTTTTGTCTGTAGTCAATAATCGCTTGGGCGCGTTTAGGACCAATGTGTGGTACGGATTTAAGTTCCTCTAGATTATCGGTGTTAATGTCAATTAACAGGTTTTGAGTAGCGGCAGGTGGTATCGGTGTTGCAGACAACACTGGGCTACTGTAAGCAAATAATATTGTAGTTAAGATCAGGCTGATTAATAGGACTTTCATGTTATTTATCTCCATATACGTTTTGTTAATGTAACGACATGAAGTGTACAAGACTAGTTGTTGATCAGGTGGCTAAGAAAGTTATTTTGAAGTGTTGTTGGGTATTGTAATAACATTGATAAAAAATCAGTGTATGGCTGTGAATAAGCCATACACTTGAATCATACCGTCAGTTATAAACGTTCTAGTACTGCTTGAGTAAACTCTTCAGTACCGGCGTTACCGCCTAAGTCACGAGTGGTGCGGTCACCGGATTCAATGACATCGGTAATCGCTTGACGAATCTTATCAGCTTTATCACCCATTTCGAGGTAATCTAGCATTTGAATAGAGGCTAAGATAACAGATGTAGGGTTAGCTAAATTTTGACCGGCAATGTCTGGAGCTGATCCATGTACTGCCTCAAAAATAGCACAATCTTGGCCAATGTTTGCGCCTGGAGCCATACCTAAACCACCGACAAGACCCGCACATAGGTCAGATAAGATATCACCAAATAAATTAGTGGTTACTATCACGTCAAACTGATGAGGGTTCATGACAAGCTGCATGCAGGTATTATCAACAATCATTTCTTCTGATTGAATGTCTGGATAACGCTCAGCCACTTCACGAGCAACTTTTAGGAATAAACCTGAAGTAGATTTTAGAATATTCGCTTTGTGCACGGCAGTCACTTTTTTGCGCCCTTCGCGCTGTGCTAATTCATAAGCAAAAATAACGATACGCTCTGCACCTTCACGAGTGATCTTACTCATAGCTTCTGCTTCTGAGCCATCTGGAGAAACAACCTGTCCAAGGCCAGAGTACATGCCTTGAGTGTTCTCACGCACGGTAATGATATCAATATCTTCGTAGCGCGCTTTAGTGCCTTTGAAAGAAACCACGGGACGAAGGTTGGCGTACAAGCCAAACTTTTTGCGTAAGCTCACATTTATAGAGGTAAAACCTTCACCAACAGGTGTTGTTAGTGGGCCCTTTAGGGTTACCTTATTTTTTGCAATAAGCTCCAAGGTGCTGTCAGGCAATAATTCACCGTGCTTTTCAAGTGCCATTAGACCTGCATCAGCAAAGTCATACTCAAAATCACAACCAACTTTGTCTAGGATTTGTAGCGCGGAGTCAATGATGTCTGGACCGATACCATCGCCTTTAATAACGGTTATTCTTTGTGTCATGGATAATGTCCTATGCATTAAAAGATTAAAAAAGGATTGCTGTGTGGTAACTAGCCTAAGCCACACATTAAAGTGACCGTATTATGGCAGTGAGTGACTGAATTTACTAGTTAGAAGAGTGATTTGATGAACTATTCAGCGTTTTAAAGGCGCCTTCGTCTTAGACAAACGTAATCTTGAGTTGACACTTATACTGATGACGGGGCAGTATTTTCACGCAGTAATCGTTGGCTGACATCTAAATAATTGCTTTCGGTCTGGTACATATCGATGGCAGGCTGCCCCCAAGCGACCAAAAGTCCATCTTTAAAAAGTAGCGAAGTGCACTCATCTTTAGTTGTTTTGCCGTCAGAACTTACGTGCTGTGTGCGGTAAAACAGTAAGCTCAGTGTTGTATTATTAACTTGTTTAGCTTCTGATATGTCAGGCGAGCCGAGTTCAGTGACAATGTGCTTTCGTGTATCACCGAGTTCTAATTTACCAATATGTATTCGGTTAAACCGTTGGCGATCTTCCCACTCCATTTCATCGGGCGTGGTTGCTGATTGAGAGCCTACAGCAAGTACGACAGCCGCATAAACTAAATATACAATGATACCGATTTTTAGAAATTTCAATGGATTAGATGACATTATAAGATCCTTTCTTCAACTTTCTCTATCTTACAAAAGAATTAGCGTATTTCATAGCACGGGGTGTATTTAGTACCCGGTAATTTCATTCTTTTTTGTGTGACGAATGAATTAAGCAAGGCGTCTAATTGTTTCATTAAGGCGGTTTCCGCGTTTAACACAAAAGGACCAGATTGCTCTATCAGCTTTACAGTAGGTTGTTTGACGTTTCCGGCCACAATACCCGAAAACAGTTTTCTTAATTCGCCTGCCAGTATGGCTTTAGGTTGTTGCAAATCAAGCGCCAAGGCAGACATACTGGCGTGAGTGGGTTCGAATGGCCGTTGAAGGTGTGCTGGAATATGCAATGACCAATTGAAATGGTACGAGTCGCCGATGCTGGAACGGTATTGTCTGACGTCGGTTAACTGATTTTTAATGGTTATCGCAACGCGTTCAGGATCATCGATTATAATCTGATAGAGGGCTTGAGCTTCCGCTCCAAGGGTGTTGCCGACAAATTTGTCAATGGCTTGGAAATATCCCGCCGATGCGTTATTTCCAGTAAGTATTAACGGTAATTTCTGATGTTTATTTTGTGGAGCCAACAGAATACCTAAAATATACAGCAGCTCTTCGGCAGTACCAACCCCACCAGGAAATACCACGAGTGCATGGGTATTACGTACAAAAGCTTCCAGGCGTTTCTCAATGTCTGGCATTATGATCAGTTCACTGACAATGGGGTTTGGCGGCTCTGCAGCAATAATACCTGGCTCAGTGATACCCACATAGCGGCCATTGTATACCCTTTGCTTTGCATGACCTATGGTGGCACCTTTCATTGGCCCTTTCATTGCGCCAGGCCCGCATCCGGTACAAATGTTCATGCGCCTGAGGCCGAGCTCATATCCCACTCGCTTGGTGTAATCGTATTCTTCAGTACTGATAGAGTGTCCGCCCCAACATGTAATCATGGCGGGAAGGGTATCCGGACGGATAGCATTAGCATGACGTAATATGTCAAATACCATATCGGTAATTTCACTCGGTGTGTCGGTCATTTTATCTGCTAATTGATGCTTTGCGCCAACATGCAGCAGGTCCCTTAGCACTGAGAATAGGTGCTCTTGTACACCAGTGATGAGCTCGCCATCAACAAATGCATGTTCCGGCGGATTAATGAGTTCAATCTTTACACCTCTTTCACGGGTGATTAAGTTGACAGAAAAATCTTCATAAGGCGAGAATAATGCATTACTGTCGTCGGCGTGTGCGCCACTATTAAGCACAGCTAAACAACAATCTCGGAATAACTGATGCAGATAGGTCTGTTTCACATGTTGAATAATGTCGACTTCGATTTGCGATAACATGCCCATGGGGCCGGTAGGATTTAGTTGAATACTTCTCATGTTTTACCTTGCGAATGGCTTGCTAAGAATGACGAGCGATTGCCGCCGTTTCGTTTAGCCTCATACAAGGCTTTATCCACGCGTTTGATTACGCTGTTAGCTGTATCTGTCGGGGTTATTCTGGTAATACCGATAGACGCTGTCAAGCTTATTGTGTTGTGTTTAAATTTTAAAGGCAAGCAGCGTATGCTTGTGCATAGTTTGTCTGCTAACAGCGTATTTTTGTTAGGGTCGTCGTTGGCTATTGCAATCACGAACTCGTCACCGCCCCAGCGGCAAACGAATGCATTATCCGGAACCGTATGATTGAGTGCACGCGCCACCACTTTAAGGGTTTTATCACCAATAGGGTGTCCAAAGTTATCGTTGATGGGTTTGAAGTTATCTAAGTCAACTAGCATGATTAACATCTCACTGCGGGATACTGATGGCAGCGACAATTGTTGCTTTATATATTTGTCGTATGAAGCGCGATTAGGTAGACGGGTTAACGTATCGATGTAAGCGGACTTACGCCGGCGATAGAGTTGCTGTTTATGTTCTTTGAGTGCTTGAAATAGTTGACTACTGAGCTCATTTACTTTGTTTAGAAATTGTTCGATATGGCCTTTGTGTTGATGATCTAAGCGCTCCCGTTCGACAATATATAGACCCAGCTTACTGGTTGCACGCTCGGTAAACTTTTTAGATATTGCCATATCCGTGTTTTCGTCTAGACAATCCTCAATATTTAAACATTCTAGCTTTATAGCGTCATTATTTGCTTGTAGTTGTTGATAATGATCAACGTGCAACTCATTATAGCGTTTATGACATGTTGTGAGTGATTGGTTAATGTGGCTTAGTTTATCGGAAAATTGTTCAAATACTCGCTGTTCAACACGTAGATCATCCAATAGATAAATAATGATCTGTTGACAGGCTTGCAATAGTTGATGTTGAGACGGAGTGCCCTGGCTGACTATATTTATGTTATCAATGTCTTCAGCGGATAAATGCATCAGTTCACTGACAGTATGTATTTGTTGTTGTAACTCGGAAAATTTGAAATCCACGTCTTGATTATTTACCGGAGGCTGATGCTCAATTAGGTCTGAAAGTAATGGAATATACATGTCAAACAGGTTCGTGATGCGTTCGGCAGTAACGGCTAGGGGAGTGTCAATAATCGACAACTTCCAGTTATTCAATGACTGCAATGACAGAGCATTGGTGTCGGCTCCGTTAAAAACATCTGATAACGAATCGCTTAACAGCTCTATGCGTCGTTTTTGTTGATTTTTACCTACTTGGAAGCGAGATATGAGTACTTGATTTAGGTATTTTATTGATTCAAAAAGCTGCTTACTGCTGTCAGTGTTTTGCTGCTCATTAAATTCAATATCTGCATATTCTTCTGGTTTTAAAACCAACTCGCAGACAGTCTTGTAAAATTGGCACAATTCGCTCCATGCCATCGATACAGTACTGTCAGACCGTGCACCCCTAATGTCTAGCTCCATGTGACTATACTCACCCTGTACTACTTTAAATTAATCCGTTCCCTCAGCTCTGAGTTTAAATAACTTACGCTGATTACTCAAGCATTGATATCATTGTCTGCAATGTCTATTGTAATAAGGTGTTACAGACTCAGTGCTCCTGAAGGGATTGATATCCAACCCACCTCGGCGAGTGTATTTTGCATACACTGTTAGCGACGTTGGCTTGCATTGCTCCATAATATCGCAGAATACTCGCTCCACACACTGCTCGTGGAATTCATTGTGATCGCGAAAAGAAATCAGATAAGCTAATAAACTGCCGTGGTCAATGGCCGGGCCTTGATAACTTATCTCAATGGTTGCCCAGTCGGGTTGGTTCGTGATCAAGCAGTTAGACTTCAACAAGTGGCTATGAAGAGACTCCGTAATAAGCTTTTCATGGGTCTTTAGTAACTGACGATTAGGTTGATAATCGGTAATTGAAATATCAATATCATCTATGCAAATACTTTGTTCTGTATGCACTGCAAATTGGCTAAAATCTGAGGCTGAAATGATACGTACAGCAACTTTCGAGCCGGCACATTGACTTAAATCGGATGAAATAACACTTTGTACGTCCTCTGCAGACTCAAAGCGACTACTATTAAAACTATTGAGATATAGCTTGAAGGATTTTGATTCAATCAGCGCATCAGAGTCATAGGGTACAACCACTTGTATTATAGCAATCTGAGGTTTACCCCGATTATTTAGCCAGGACAACTCATAACCATTCCAAATATCCCAACCCTGAAATAAGGCCACCGTCGTGGCTTTTAGTGAGTCTCTGTTTAACGCTCTTGGCACAGGCTGTAATAAGTCAGGTGAATAATGACTTGCATATTCTACGGATTTACCAAGGGATAGGTGTTTAAGTGCATGGGGTGAGTTTGCCGGATTATTTTCCATAAGAGCCAATTTAACGTTATGATGCTATTATTATACTGTTTTTTGGCATTAAAATGAAACCACAGATAGCCCATGAGTACCCTAAATTTTTGTCTTGTTTAGTTGCCAGTGATCGTCTGCTTGTCAGTCAATATGAGCCAGATTGGCTGTCTGACTGCACACGTTCTGTCAATCAGCAACAACAATCCGTAACATGGCAACCAACACCTCGAGAACCTGCAGGTGACTTTGCTGCGATTGAAAATGCCCTTGAAATGACCTTGCATGAGGACGTTAAATACCTTTTGGGCGCTTGGTGGAGTGGGCATATACTCGCTGAAACCGATCGCGGTGAATTTGATGTCCTACATGCTTGGAATGCTGATGATTTTGATAGTTTATTACAAAATATCGTTGGTCATATGATAATGAAAAGACAATTAAAACAACGACCAACAGTATTTTTTGCCACCACAGATGAAGACGATTACATTTTGTCAGTGATCAATGAAACGGGGCAGGTGGCCCTGGAGAGGGTGGGGTGTGAACCGCAAGAAATCATCGCTGATAGTCTGTCCGAATTGTTTACAATGGCGCGCGTTCGTCAAGCAATGTATCAAGGCGATTAACTCTATTTTCAAGTTTCTCAATACGTTTGAGTAAGTGCTCAATTAGCTCATCACTAGTTAAGTTGCTGGTTTGAGTTGCCGTTTGCTCAACTTCAATGGTGGCCGATATTTCCGGGCTCATTTCCCATGATTTTAGTGCTGTGATCATTTCTGGCATAGTCGCGGGCATGCTCTTATTGGCCCTAAGTAATGCCATACTCGGCTTTTTACCCTTGCTATTAAGTGTTTGGCAGACATAGATAAGGTGTTGCTCAAGAGTCATAGTGTTGCCTCGTGTTAGTTATCCCAGACATGGTCCTGGGATTTCTGTGTGGGGTGATAGTAACGCCGACATCATGATTGTCTGACGTACATAAAAATTTCATCGTTATAGTACGATGGCTAAGCATTTATGTCGATATAGCACATCGACATTCCATAATGTATGTTGGCTATAGCCGGCAAATAATAATATTGGAAGCGTCCGTCCCAACAAACACCTTGTGTCAATTCGGCCGCGATCACTAGCTATTATTCTGAAAAACATAAACTTATCGATTAGTCATAGGTATATTAGACATTCAGTGTAAGACATTGACTACATATTAATTCTAATATTTTATTAAGCTATTGTTTTTGATGGTTTTTATTTATTCATTTTTCTGTTTCTATTGCCGGTTGGCAAAAACTGAAAAAAATTTGCCATACTACTCTCGCAAATTCGGATTGCGACGGTGTATCAACGGACTGACACACCATAAACGGATTTATAAACGGACTATCACTCATGGACGAGTGTAAATAAGTGCTGCAAGGATGGTGGCATGGCGATATGGATGTCGCAAAAAGGATTTTCTCAGGGTTGAGATGTGGTATTGCTCCAGGGATGCGAGCTCAGCGAGATGGACCTCGCTACAAAGGACTGTTGAAATGTTACAGTAAATAACGTTTTTTTCAACGCTACATCCAATCTTCTTCATTAGCTGTAACTTATTGTTGCCCTGTACCTGTTACAAATTTCTCACGTTATTACTGCCTACCTAATCACTTATAAACTTGTACATCAAAGCCTTGTTTTTTCATGTTTAACATACGCAGTTTGCCACAATATACGGCTTCTCCTGATGTCGCAAACTCAAATTTATAGTCACATTTCCATGCTAAATTACGCGATGTGCAATTTAATCCGACCCTCGCTCGGGATACCGAAATTAATTGCAGTTTATGTTGTTCGCAATAGTGTTTTATGGCTACTTTTGCACTCTCACTAATACCTCTTAAATGCCAAAGTTGCAGTGCTATCACAACGATCATTAGTAATAAAAATAAATCAGCCATGTAAACCACCTGCCTTACTATAAACCAAGCCAATGGCACTCTGCAAAGCCAACGATTTTTTAGGCTCTCTTAATACCGCGAGTACTTTGTCGCGCAATGCTGGCTGGCTGGCCAAATCGGTGTAGAGGGCGGTAAACAGCTCACCCTTGTTATCGTAGTTTGCTAAGATTTCAAAAAATTCAACGAGCCTATCGTCAGCACCCAACAGCCACCATAGCCTGCCAACTATAACAATAAACAACTCATCATCTAAGGATGCTGTCTTATTAAGCAGGGCAAAAACGGTGTTATAGACCAAACCTGATGCTTTACTTTGCGATAACGCCCGGATCAATTGATGTCTGGTACGAGGCTGCGGCTCTTCCAATAACCATTGACACAAATACTCAGTTACACCGACGTTGATGGATTGGTTTTCAATACTACTGAGTAGAGGATAAAGTACCTGTGTGGGTAACGCTGGAGCAGCCTTAATGAATAGCGGAGCGATGTCAGTGTTATTGATTCGGCAACCGACATCAGATAGCGATTGTAGCGACAGAATGCTCCAGTCCATGACCTGAGGTGACCGCAGATAACTGATACACTGCTCAAACTGCTCATGGGGTGGTAATTTTAAATGCTGTTTAACAATGGCGTTGAAGTCCGCCATTTGTTGCTGTGTAGGTTGAAAACTGTATGGGTTTTCTGGCAGTTGTTGATTTTTACTTTCACTCAGTTGCTCACCCAACGCCTCAACGATAATGCTCAGGAAGCGATCACGGTGACCAGTGACTACCAAGCCTTGCTCGTCTAACGGTAATTTAACAAACCAAAGATAATGTTGTTGTGAATCCGTTTTATTCCAAAATACGAAAGCTAGCCAACACATCTGTTGACGCGGAAAGGGCGCCGCAATGTCACCATTCTCTATGTTTAAAACGGATTGACTATCGAGTTTTCTAATGCCACGGCCTAAGTCAAATACACGATATTGTGTACCTGCTTGGAGTAAAAACTCGCTGATGCTAGAGATTGTTTGCATGGTTATAATATTAAATCTGAAAAACTTAGATTATAATGAGTGGCCATTTTATAGCAAAGGTTATCGTAATTAATGACACAAGAAGACGCTGTTTTAGAGTTGCTACAGAACCTAAGGGTAATTATGTCTGCCAATAATCTATTACAACAAGAGCCCTTACCTGCAGAGGCATTTGACACAGACGCGCCCTTTGCTTGTGACACTATGACCTTTGTACAGTGGTTACAATTTGTTTTCATACCTAAAATGCAGGTGTGTTGTCAGCATAAAACACTACCAGATCATATGGCCATTGCAGCAATGGCGGAGACGGTATTCGTCCCTAGCGCCGAAAATCTTCCTTTGCTAAGAGTGCTGCAACAACTTGATAGCTGCATATCCGCAGGAGCTCCAAAGAATGCTTGAAATTGTATATCAAGATGAATATATGGTGGCTATTAATAAACCCAGTGGTCTGTTAGTCCACCGCAGTATGATTGACCGCCACGAGACAGAATTTGCGATGCAAATGTTACGGGATCAACTTGGCCAACACGTGTACCCTGTTCACCGTTTAGACCGACCAACCTCAGGTATCTTATTATTCGCCTTGTCATCTGATACGGCCAGATTGCTGTCCCAGCTGTTTGAGCAGCAACAGATTAAAAAGTGCTATCGCGCTTTGGTTCGCGGCTATCTAAGACAAGCAGGACGTTTAGATTACCCGTTAAAAGAAGAGTTAGATAAAATAGCGGATAAGCATGCACAGCAAGATAAAGAACCTCAGTCTGCGGTGACAGATTACTCGCCATTGCGCTATTTTGAATTGCCTTTTGCCGTTGGGCGATACCAATCTGCCCGCTACAGTTTGGTTGAGCTGGTGCCTAAAACGGGAAGAAAGCATCAGTTACGACGTCATATGTCACACCTGAATCATCCGATTACGGGAGATACCACCCATGGTGATGGCAAACATAACCAATTCTTGCGCAATGAATTTGAGTTAAAAGGTTTAAGTTTAACGTGTGTCAGTTTGACCTTACCTCATCCTGTGACCGGTGATGGTTTAGTCCTTGAGTGTGATATGGGACCGTCAATTGAAGGTTTGCTGAATCAATGGGATGAATATGAAGTGGCATTAGTGGAAAAGTAAACGTCCATCAGTAAATTTGATGGACGTTTTGGTCTGTTATCTGAGGCGAATTACTCAACCCCTCTCAATATTTCATTGATGCCGACTTTGGCGCGGGTTTTGGCGTCAACTTTCTTCACAATGATGGCGGCGTATAGACTGTGAGTTCCATCCTCTGACGGCAAGCTACCAGATACAACCACAGAGCCAGCTGGCACACGACCATAATGAGTCTCGCCAGTTTCACGGTCGTAAATACGAGTACTTTGGCTAATGTAGACACCCATTGAAATGACGCTGCCTTGTTCTACCACAACACCTTCAACGATTTCAGATCGCGCACCAATAAAACAATCGTCTTCTATAATAGTAGGGTTAGCTTGTAACGGTTCAAGCACACCACCAATACCAACACCACCGGATAAATGAACATTTTTACCTATCTGTGCACACGACCCAACCGTAGCCCATGTGTCAACCATGGTACCTTCATCAACGTAAGCACCAATATTTACATAGGACGGCATGACCACCACGTTTTTACCGATAAATGTACCCGTACGAACCGCTGCTGGTGGCACGATACGCATGCCCTCTGCCAAGAAATCATCGTTTGTGTAGTTGCTGAATTTAAGGGGGACTTTGTCAAAATATTTACTCTCGGCGCCCTCAATTAAACTGTTGTTGTGCAATTTAAAAAATAACAATACCGCTTTTTTAAGCCATTGGTGAACAACCCATTGGCCGTCGATTTTTTCTGCTACACGAGCTTTACCACAATTCAGTAATTCGATCGCCTCTTTTACCGCGGCATACACCTCAGGCTGGACGGTTTCAGCCGAGAATTGGTCTCTATTGTCAAATGCATTTTCAATCAAAGTTTCTAAGTTAGCCATGTTTCACCATTATTCTGAGTTTAGTCTAAAGTTTGTAAAATTAGTTGTTTCAGCGCTACCTGTTGTTCCACGGATAGTGCCTTGGACTGTGCATTGGTAATGATAAAAGTATCTTCTGCGCGTTCACCTATGGTGGTGATTTTTGCCATATGTAGATGAATGTCAGCCTCTACAAAAACACGACTAATACTCGCAAGAAGCCCAGGCACGTCAAGGGATTCTAGTTCCAGCAAGGTCTTTTCACGTGGTTGAAAAAAACGAATTTTGGTTGGTGCGTTGAGATGTTTCATACGACGGGGTAGTTTTCGTGTATTCAAATGCTCAACGCCGGTTTTATCAAGTTGAGTCACAATTGAGTCGATCAAACTCTGTTGCTGTTCGGACGCGCTGATACGGGTAGAGTCATGATTTAAAATCGTAAACACATCAAATACGGTACCATCTTTATTGGTGATTATTTGAGCGTCGTGGATTGAACAATTTCTGCTGTCTAGGACAGACGCAACCTGAGCAAACATCGACGACCGGTTAGTACCATATATGAGTAACTCTGTTCCTGCTTTGTGAGTTGTGTCATTAATACTGACAAGCAGTTCGCTGTGTGAACGCTGAGACAAAATACTACTGGTATGCCAGGCTATTTGTCTGGCGGTGTATCGGACAAAATATTTACTGCCAATTTTTGTCCAAAGCTGATTAATCTCAGACTTGTCAAAGCCGTCCTCAATCAGTAAGTTCAATGCTTCAATTTTTTGCTTGTCACTGCGTGTTTGTAGGTCAACATTACACTCTAGGCCATCTTCAAGGGCTTGACGTGTCATTTTGTAAAGCTCGCGTAGTAGTGAGGCTTTCCAATCATTCCATAAATTGTCATTTGTGGCTCTGATGTCGGCTAATGTCAAAGCATACAAATGGTTCAGCTGGTTTTTATTTCTTACCTTGGTGGCAAACTCTTGGATAACATCAGGGTCATAGATGTCGCGACGCTGTGCGACAATAGACATTAATAAGTGATTTTCAACCAACCATTCAATTAATTTACTGTCATCCAGATCAAGCTTGTGCAGTTGGCAAAAGACTCTTACATCTTGTGCGCCAAGCACCGAGTGGTCGCCGTTTCTACCCTTGGCAATATCGTGGAAAATAGCTGCAATGAATAATAATTCCGGTTTTTCTAAGTTGGTCATTATGCGATGACAGCGAGGAAAATCTTCTTTGGCAGCGGCCTGTGAATAATAATAGATATTTTTAATTAACTTATTGGTATGCTCGTCAACCGTAAATGCGTGAAATAAATCAAATTGCATCATGCCAACAATATTACCCCAAGGTGCGAGATAAGATTGTAAGATACTGTGTTTATGCATTAAATCCCAAGGCACACCAAAAAATGAGGGATGCGCCATCAATGTCATAAATATTTTTCTACATTCTGGATACTGTTGCCACGGCTCATCAGTAAAGGTTCTTCTTGCATTGCGCAGTAGTTGTATGGTGTTACTGTGTAGGGCTTTTACATCAGATTGCTCTGACAGCAGTAAAAAGAACTGCATGACTCGCTGTGGGGTTTCGAAATATAACGGATCTGTTAATACGGCATAACCATCTTGGATTTCTAAATCACCGTCAATTTTTCGTGTTTTTTGTACCTTTTGCGCAAGAATGCGCTGCCCGAATCGCTGCAGCAGCATTTGGTTGAGCTCTCGAATTTGTCGCACGGTTCTGAAAAAACTTTTCATCATGGTTTCAACAGATTTTTTACCGTCATCGCCATAGCCTAATTTTTGTGCAACAGCCGGTTGATAATCAAACAACAGGCGATTCTCAGAACGTCCTGAAACTAAATGCAGAGCACATCTCACGCGCCAGAGGTGATAGCGACAGGCGACTAATTCCTGTAATTCTTCAACGGTTAGATAGCCGTGTGCCACTAACTCTTTACCTTCCAATGCAGCATAGTGTTTCTTTGCTACCCAGCCAATGGTTTGAATGTCTCTCAATCCGCCTGGATTTTCTTTAATGTTGGGTTCCAAATTGTAGGCAACGCCGAAGTGTTTGCCATGACGGGCTTCTTGCTCATCAAGTTTTGCTTGGTAAAAATCCTGACTGGTCCAGAATCGTCGGCCTTGAATTTTGTCTGTTAGCTTATCAAACGTTTTGTCACAGCCACACAACAGCCGGGATTCAAGCAAATTAGTGGCGACGGTAATATCACCTCGGGCTTGCGTCATTGTCTCTTTAATGGAACGAACGGATTGACCAATATCGAGCCCAAGATCCCACAGCCGAGTGATGAACTCCGAAATATCAGCTTTTTGTTGGGAGGTTAATCGCTTATGGTACAAAAATAATAGGTCAATATCGGAGTGGGGTTGTAAGTGACCTCGGCCATAACCGCCCACAGCTACCAGGGTTATCTCTTTGTGTTGCTGCATGTCGGTGAGCTGCCAAAGTTTCTTTAGCAGGCAATCGACAAATTTAGCCCGGCCGAGTACGAGTGTTGATATTTCAGCTTCTGCTAATTGTGCTTCTAACCATTCATAGCTACCGGCTATCTGATGTTTGAAGCCCTTAATATTATTAGCGTCATCTATTTGATTGATGCCTTGTAGTAAGCTGTCTAATTCCACTCGTTCCTCCTTAAATTACTAGACTGCAAGGGACTAATCGTGGGATATAATCCGTGGTAACGTCTCGTCAGGTCTCAAGGTGAGTACTTCACAACCAGTCTCAGTAACTAGAATAGTGTGTTCCCATTGCGCACTGAGGCTACGATCCTTAGTCACTACCGTCCAGCGGTCTGGAAGTAGTTTAGATTGTCGCTTACCCGCATTTACCATTGGTTCAATGGTAAAGCACATACCGGCTTCTAGCACTTCACCTGTACCAGGTGTGCCGTAGTGTACTACTTGAGGCTCCTCATGAAAGGATGCACCAATGCCATGCCCACAATACTCTCTGACAATTGAGTAATTATGTTTTTCCGCGTGCTGTTGAATCGCGTGTCCGATATCACCGAGCTGGATACCGGGCTTAACCATTTCGATCCCTTTATAGAGGCATTCTTGTGTCACTCGTACCAGCCGTTCGGTTAATATCTTGCCTTGACCAACAATAAACATCTTCGAGCTGTCACCGTGATAACCGTCTTTGATCACGGTTATGTCGATGTTTAACGAGTCACCTTCTTTCAATTTTTTATCACTTGGAATACCGTGACAAATCACATGATTAACCGAGGTACATATAGACTTCGGAAAAGGCGGCTGACCATAGTTTAGAGGCGCTGGAGTCGCTCCTTGCACGTTAACGATATAGTCGTGGCAGCGCTGATTCAATTCTTCGGTAGTTACACCTTTTTTGACGTATTCGCCAATCATCTCCAATACGTCTGAGGCCAGTTTGCCAGCCACTCGCATTTTTTCTATTTCTTCAGCGGTCTTAATAATCGCAGTCATGTGAAAAATCTCTCAAAAACGTTTAATCCACCATAGTTTAAACATCAATGGCTGCACTGTACATAAATAAAACCAGATACCTTATAAGCAACTGGTAAGATTCATTTGTGTCGGGGGAGCGGTTGTGGTATAACAGCGCCACAATTTTAGTCGTGTCTTTTGGCAGGTTAAAGTTGAAATTCGAAATTACTTAAAACACACATATATCGACACAGGTGTCGGGGTGTCTGGTGAAGTTTTTTTTCACTGGATCGATACTTGGGATATATGGAGGCCTAACCCCAATTTGAGGAAAAAATTATGGCAAATGTATCAATGCGTGACATGCTTCAAGCAGGTGTTCACTTCGGTCACCAAACTCGTTACTGGAATCCAAAGATGAAGCCTTTCATTTTCGGCGCTCGTAACAAAGTTCACATTATCAACTTGGAAAAAACTGTTCCTTTATTTAATCAGGCGTTGAAGCAACTATCTTCAACTTCTACTAAAAAAGGTAAAGTTCTTTTTGTTGGTACAAAACGTGCTGCAGGTGAAGCGGTTAAAGAAGCGGCTATCAAGTGTGACCAATTCTACGTGAATAAGCGTTGGTTAGGCGGTATGTTGACAAACTGGAAAACAGTTCGTCAATCAATCAAGCGTTTGAAAGACTTAGAGCAACAAGCTCAAGACGGCACGTTTGAAAAGCTAACCAAGAAAGAAGCACTAATGCGTCAGCGCGAAATGGCTAAGCTTGAAATCAGCTTAGGTGGTATCAAAGACATGGGCGGTCTTCCAGACCTTCTATTTGTTGTTGATGCTGACCATGAGCACATTGCAATTACTGAAGCGAATAGCTTGGGTATTCCTGTAATTTCTGTTGTTGACACTAACTCTAACCCAGATGGTGTTGATTTTGTGATCCCTGGTAACGACGATGCAATCCGTGCCGTACAATTGTACTTAAACACGGCTGCAGACGCAGTTATCGAAGGACGCGAGCAAAACATTGAGGTGCAAGCAGAGCAAGACGATTTCGTTGAAGCTGCTGAATAATTAACTGATAAACAGTTAATTAACACCAAGTGTACAAAGCAGGGGCATATTTGCCCCTACTTTTTAAAGTGATGATTTTGATGTTGCACTAAATTAGCAACGTCTATTTTTTGAGGACACACAAAATGGCAGTAACTGCAGCATTAGTGAAAGAATTGCGTGAACGTACTGGCGCAGGTATGTTGGATTGTAAAAACGCACTGGTTGAAACAAACGGTGATATCGAACTAGCAATTGAAAATATGCGTAAATCAGGACAAGCGAAGGCGGCTAAAAAAGCCGGTCGTATCGCTGCTGAAGGTGTGATTTTAACTGAAGTAGGTGGCGGTGTTGCAACCATGCTTGAAGTTAACAGTGAAACTGACTTCGTTGCTCGAGATGAAGGTTTCCTTGGCTTTGGTAACAAACTTGTTGCTTTAGCACACGCCGGTAAAATGAACGATATTGAATCACTTAACAATGCTGAATTAGACGGCGTTGTAGTTAGCGATGCACGTAACACGTTAGTAGCAAAGATTGGTGAAAACATCAGTCCACGACGCGTAATCAGCGTTGAAGGTGATAACCTAGGCGCTTACATTCACAGCGGCAAAATTGGTGTTATCGCGGTACTAGAAGGCGGTGACGAAGCACTTGCAAAAGATATTGCAATGCACGTTGCAGCAGCAAACCCTCAGTTTGTTAAGCCGGAGCAAGTACCAGCTGACGTTGTTGAAAAAGAAAAAGAAATTCAAATTGAAATTGCTGTTCAATCTGGTAAGCCTGCTGAAATTGCAGAAAAGATGGTTGTTGGTCGAATGAAAAAGTTCACTGGCGAAATCAGCTTAACGGGACAGCCGTTTATTAAAGATCCATCACAGCTAGTTGCAGACTTGTTGAAAGCTAATAACGCCGATGTTGTTAACTTTATCCGCTTTGAAGTTGGTGAAGGAATCGAGAAGAAAGAAGAAGATTTTGCTGCAGAAGTTGCTGCGCAAATGGAAGCCGCAAAGAAATAATTGAGCTTTCTGCTTTTTCGAAACTGCATTGTCAGATAAACTAAGGGCACTCCACGTTAGGAGTGCTTTTTTATATCGTCGTTTTTTCAGGCGGTGCATAGTAATTACTATTGTTAACAGGATAAGCGCATAATGAACGTATCCCCAAAATCGTCGTATCGCAGAATATTATTAAAGCTCAGCGGTGAAGCTCTGATGGGCAATGAAGAGTTTGGTATTGACCCGAAAATACTCGACAGAATGGCGCAAGAAATTAAAGAGTTGGTTGAACTTGGTGTACAAGTTGGACTGGTTATCGGCGGTGGTAATTTATTTAGAGGTGAAGGACTAGCTAAAGCTGGTATGAACCGCGTTGTTGGTGACCATATGGGGATGTTGGCAACAGTTATGAATGGCTTAGCAATGCGTGATGCCTTGCACCGTGCTTTTGTTAATGCAAAATTAATGTCCGCTATCCCGCTCAATGGCATTTGTGATGATTATAATTGGGCAGATGCGATATCCATGTTGAAAAGTGGTAAAGTTGTTATCTTCTCTGCTGGTACCGGAAATCCCTTTTTCACCACAGACTCTGCGGCATGTTTACGTGGTATCGAAATCGAAGCTGACGCGGTACTAAAGGGAACAAAAGTTGATGGTGTGTTCAGTGCTGATCCAGTAAAAAACCCGGACGCAGTACTTCTTAAGAATTTGAGCTTCGATGAAGTTCTCAATAAAGAATTTAAAGTAATGGATTTGGCTGCATTCACGTTAGCACGTGATCACAACCTGCCAATCCGCGTGTTCAATATGAACGTGCCAGGAAGTTTGAAATCAGTTGTTATGGGCGGAGATGAGGGCACCCTCATCTCGAATGCGTCGGTTGAAGATAATTAAGGATTTACAATGATTGAAGAAATTAAACTAGACGCTAAAGAGCGTATGGAAAAAAGTGTTACATCACTTAAAGGCCAATTTAACAAAGTACGCACCGGTCGTGCTCACCCTAGTCTACTGGACAACATAAGCGTCTCATATTACGGTGCTGATACGCCCCTCAAACAGGTTGCTAATGTCGTTGCAGAAGACGCCCGCACGCTGGCGTTGACTGTATTTGATAAAAGCGTAACGCAAGCGGTAGAGAAAGCAATTTTACAGTCAGGTTTGGGTTTAAATCCAATGAGCACGGGTACCGTCATTCGTATTCCTATGCCTCCTTTGACAGAAGAGCGCCGTAAAGACTTAATAAAAGTTGTGCGAAATGAAGCAGAGCAAGGACGTGTGGCAATACGCAACATACGCCGAGACGCAAATAGCGATATCAAAGAATTGTTAAAAGAAAAAGAAATTGGTGAAGATGACGCTCGTAAGGGTGAAGACGATATTCAAACCATCACCAATGACATGGTGAAGCAGGTTGATGCACAGTTAGCCGATAAAGAAAAAGAGCTGTTAGAAATATAGTTACTGAGCATATGAACGGAACATCAATGTCAACAGAACAGACACGTAAGGCCTTACCACAGCATGTTGCTATCATTATGGATGGCAATGGGCGTTGGGCAGAGCAGCGAAGTAAACACCGATTGTTTGGTCACAAAGCCGGCATAGAAGCGGTGCGAGCGAGTGTTCGTTATGCGCGTACTCAGGGCATACAAGCGTTGACTCTGTTTGCTTTTAGTAGTGAAAATTGGCAAAGACCTGATGATGAAGTATCTGGGTTGATGGAGTTGTTCACCTTGGTGTTAACCTCTGAAGTTAAGCGTTTGCATAAAAACAATATCCGTTTGCAAGTGATTGGGGACACCAGTCGTTTTTCTAAAAAATTACAAAAGCATATCCTCGCTGCGACAGAACTGACCGCAGGCAATACTGAATTGACGTTGAATATAGCTGCCAATTACGGTGGCCGTTGGGACATGATCAATGCAACTAGGGCCATTAGTAAGGATGTGGCTTCAGGTAAACTGACGCCAGATGATATTACGGAAGCACTTTTCGCAGAATATACTCAGCTCAATAGCTTACCCGAGTTGGATTTGTTAATCCGAACGGGTGGTGAATGCCGAGTTAGTAATTTTCTTCTTTGGCAATTGGCCTACAGTGAATTGATGTTTACTCCAGTATTGTGGCCTGAGTTTAACGAAGACGTCTTTGCTGAGCTAGTATCAGCTTATCAACACAGAGAAAGGCGTTTTGGTCTGACTGGACGGCAACTTGTCTAATTTATCTATTGAGGAATTCTATGCTTAAGCAACGAATAATTACCGCTGCTATTTTAGCACCACTGGCACTGGTAGCCATTTTGTTTTTACCGCTACAATATTTCCAGTGGGTCATGGCAGGGGTTGTCGGGCTAGGTGCGTGGGAATGGTCGGCATTAGCAGGTAAAGACAGCACGCGGGCTCGCTCTGTGTTTACTGCATTGTCTGTCACTTTATGTGCTGCGTTATCGTTTTTAGTGCCCCTTGATGCAATCTGGGCACAAGGCCAACTGCATCAGCTTTACAAGAACATCCTCATCGCCGCAGGTATTTGGTGGGTGACCTCTCTAATTATGATTTTAGCTTACCCCAAGTACACACAGTTTTGGCGTCGAGGTCACCTGTTGCGTTTTGCTTTCGGTATATTGACCCTTATACCCACCTGGGTTGCCCTAGTAGTACTGCGGACTAGCTTACATTCAGTAGATCCACTGTTTGGTGCATCGTTGATTTTTTATGTGCTTGGGATTGTATGGGCCGCTGACATTGGTGCATTCTTCATTGGTGTAAAATTTGGCAGACATAAACTGAGACCTAACGTGTCGCCAGGTAAAACCCTCGAAGGGCTTCTAGGTGGTATTACTGCATCATCTGCAATTATTGGCTTTGCAGCATTGCACTATCAGTATGTTGATCCTTCACGTATATGGCTGCACGTTGTTATTGGTGCTGTTACGGTCGCCGTGTCCGCCCTTGGCGACTTAAATGAAAGTATGTTTAAACGCAGTGTTGGTATCAAGGACAGTGGCAACCTGCTACCCGGTCATGGTGGGGTTCTTGATCGAATAGACAGCTTGACCGCAGCGTTTCCAGTGTTTGCGCTGTGCTATGTACTTTGGATGGTATGATGCAGTCAGTTGCCTTACTAGGCGGTTCTGGTTCTATCGGTAAAAGTACTTTAGACGTAATCGCAAGACACCCAGAACGTTATCGTTTGCAAGCCGTCTCTGTGCATTCAAATGTGCAAGAATTGTGTAATATCGTTAGGCAATTTTCGCCTGATTATGCGGTCATTTCTGATGAAGCGTTTTATCTGCAGGGAAAGCAGCTTATTGCCGAGTTTGATCCCAACTGTCAAGTTTTGAGCGGGGCACAAGCCTTATGTGATATAGCTGCGGATCCTGATACTGATGTTGTCATGGCAGCCATTGTTGGTGCAGCAGGCTTAGGTCCGAGTCTCACCGCGGCGCGGCACGGTAAGACGGTGTTGTTGGCAAACAAAGAAGCACTAGTGATGTCTGGACAATTGTTTATTGACACCGCTCACGCTAATGGCGCGACTATTTTACCTATTGATAGTGAACACAATGCTATTTTCCAGTGCCTACCCGCGGATTACCAATATGGTGGGTTGGCCAACTCTGGTATCTCTAAGTTATTATTAACGGGTTCCGGTGGCCCTTTCTTGCACACACCGATAGCCGAATTGTCGAATGTAACGCCGGCGCAAGCATGTAAACATCCCAATTGGTCAATGGGGCAGAAAATATCGGTTGATTCTGCCACCATGATGAATAAGGGCCTTGAATTTATTGAAGCTTGTTGGTTGTTCGGGGTAAAGCCAGACGATATTGATGTATTGATTCATCCACAAAGCGTCATTCACTCGATGGTACAATACCTTGACGGTTCGGTGCTAGCGCAACTGGGAAATCCAGATATGAGAACCCCCATCGCTCATGCCTTAGCGTATCCACAACGAATGTCATCTGGTGTAGCCCCTCTGGACTTTTCATCGCTCGCATCGTTTGAATTTTATCAGCCAGATTTTGCTCGCTTTCCAAACCTAAAATACGCAATAGATGCAATGAGCATGGGACAGTATGCTACCACAGCATTAAATGCCAGCAATGAAGAGGCCGTGAGTGCGTTTTTGCATAATAAAATTAGTTTTACTGCCATTGCCAGAGTTAACGATTTGGTATTAAATCATATGTCCTCAAGCCAATGTGAAAGCCTAGAGCAAATAATGTGGGTAGACAGTTGTGCACGTGATTATGCGATAAAAACCATTAGGAAACTGCAATGCTAGGATTTATTTGGAATTTATTGTTTTTTATAATTGCTCTGGGAATTTTAGTTGCGGTACACGAGTGGGGACATTTTATTGTCGCTCGTCTGTGTAAGGTCAAAGTACATCGTTTTTCGGTCGGTTTTGGTAAAGTGTTATTCACTCGAACAGATAAATATGGTACCGAGTTTGTGATTTCTGCGATTCCTCTTGGCGGTTATGTCAAAATGTTGGATTCCCGCAATGAAACAGTAGCGCCACACCAAAGAGAGCAAGCCTTTGACTTAAAACCCGTTAAACAACGCATTGCGATTATCGCAGCGGGGCCTGCTGTGAACTTTATTTTTGCCGTTATGGCATTGATGTTAATGTATATGGTGGGGGTTGATAAAGTAAAACCTGTCATTGGTGAGGTAACTGAAAATAGTATTTTTGCCACGGCTGATATACCTGTTAAGAGCGAAATTATCGCGGTTGGGAAACACACCACAAGAGATTGGAATAAAGTGACTTTGGAGATGATTTCCCATATTGGTCAAGACAGTATGGAAATTACCTTTCGTCGAGAAAACCAAAAAACCTCGCAAAAACGAATAGTTGATATCAGACAATGGAACTTTGATCCAGATACCGAGTCAGTGCTTTCGAGTTTAGGTTTAGACGTGTTTCGGCCCGATATATCTACCAAACTTAGTCTGGTAGAAAAATACAGTGCGGCGGATAAGCAAGGTATTAAAATTGGCGATATTATCAAAACCATTGATGGTGTAGCAATCACTCGATGGTCAAGTTTTGTCGATTACGTGCAGGTACGGCCGGAACAAGAGGTTGTGATTAAATTACAACGCAACGGTCAAAATATTGAGAAAACCGTGACAGTAGGAAAGGTTAAACGCAACGGACAATACGTTGGCTATTTAGGCGTGCTCGGTACTGTTTTACCCTGGCCTGATGATCTGGTTTTCACTGACAAGCTAAATGTTTTTGATAGTCTGATTCAGGGCGCGAAAGAAACCGTTAGACTGACGTCGCTTAGCTTCTCTTTAATCGGCAAGCTATTGACAGGAGACCTTTCGGTGAATACATTGAGCGGGCCTATCTCGATAGCGAAAGGTGCCGGTAGCAGTGCTAGTATAGGCTTTGTTTATTTTTTGAGTTTTTTAGCATTGGTAAGTATTAATTTAGGCGTAATAAATTTATTGCCCTTACCCGTGTTAGACGGCGGTCATATTATGTATTTTGCGATAGAGTGGATAAAAGGCACCCCCGTATCAGAGACGATACAACAGGTGGGTTACAAGCTCGGTGCTGCCGCGGTATTAATGATTATGACCATAGCAATTTTTAATGATTTAGGGCGAATTTAAGCGCTACGTGTGAGTAAATTGGCCGTCGGCCTTTGATAGGAATTTAGTAATATATTATGAAGTTTAAAAGTAGTATTTTGAGTATTGTATTCATTGGCCTCGTTTGTTTTCAAAGTTCAGCACGTGAAGAGTCTTTTGTTCTTGAGGATATCAAAATCACCGGGTTACAGCGTGTTGCCACTGGTGCCGCGTTAACGTATTTGCCGGTTAAAGTCGGCGACCGAGTCAATGCCTTTAAGGTGGCTAAGTTAATTCGTGCATTACACTCATCAACCCATTTCGACGATATTCAAATTTCTCGAGACGGCAACGTATTGGTGGTTGCTGTCAGAGAACGCGCCACAATCAGTAATATTATTTACAGCGGTAATGACGACATAAAAGATGAACAGCTAGACGATAGCATGAAGGGCAACAATATTGTTGTTGGCGAACCCCTTGATAAAACATTGATAAGCTCAATTGAGACAGGGTTAAAGGATTTTTACTATGGCATCGGTAAATACGATGCTGATGTGAGCGCAATTATTACGCCGTTGCCGCGAAATAGGGTCGATTTGAAAATTGTCTTTGAGGAAGGTGAAGCTGCCGAGTTGTCGCAAATCAACTTTGTCGGCAATGAGGCGTTTGATGACGAAAAATTGATGGCACAGATGGAACTTCAAGCCGCTGCCAATCAACCATGGTGGAAATTTTATGCATCTAGTCGATATCAGAAACAAAAGTTAACAGGCGATCTCGAAACGGTACGTAGTTATTACATGGACCGAGGCTATGCAACATTTAATATCGAATCTACCCAGGTAACCATGACGCCAGAGAAAACCGGCGTGTATGTCACCATCAATATCGATGAAGGCGAACAATATGAAGTGTCTGAGATTGAGTTGAGCGGTGATTTGTTAGGCTACGAAAAAATACTTGAAAAGATTATTCCAATGACCACGGGCGCTCAATATAACTTGGCGCAAGTGACTTACACTGAAGAGTTTATTAATAAATATCTTGCCGGCTATGGTTATGCGTATTCAAAGGTCACCACCATCCCGGAAATAAACGAAGAAGATAATACGGTTAAACTGACCTTGAATGTTGACCCAGGTAAACGAATCTATGTTCGTCGTATCGTGGTAAACGGCAACGAAGTGACAGCTGATGAAGTGTTGCGAAGAAAGATTATTCAAATGGAAGGGTCGTGGCTCTCAAACCAATCCCTCGACACCTCAAAATTACTCATTTCACAACTGCCCTATGTGCAAGAAGTGGAATTTGAAACAAATAAAGTGATTGGTGTAGAAGACCAAGTCGATATTGACTTCAATATTAAAGAACAGTCATCCGGCGCTTTCACTGGCGGCTTTGGATATGGTGATTTTCAAGGATTCAATATACAAGCAGGCGTACAAGAAGCGAACTTCTTAGGTTCAGGTAAATCACTTGCGTTCAACGTTAATACCAATAAATACCGTAAGTCAGCAAGTATTAACTATGTTGACCCCTTTTGGACCATTGATGGTATCAGCCTGGGCGGAAGCATTACCTATTCTGATTTCAATGCCAGTAACGCGAACCTTGCAGCGTACAACCGAGAAGACTACAGCATTGGCGCGACGATTGGTTACCCAATGAATCAGTTTAATCGGATCAATTTTGGCACGACTTTAAAACACTCAGAAATATCTCGATTGAGTAGTTACGACCAGTATCAAGGGTTCTACGACTTATACTATGACCCATCAAGTGGTGACACTAATATCGCGTTGGACAATCTAGAGTTGTCCGTTGGTTGGAGCCGTACGACACTTAATCGAGGCACTTACCCCACCGATGGTTCGCAACAAAGATTGTCAGCACGTGCAACTGTGCCAGGTTCAGACGCGCAGTATTATAAATTTAATATGAACAGTAAGTTTTACTTTCCCCTTACACAAGACCATTCATTTACCTTTTTGACTAGGTTCGATTTAGGCTATGGTAACGGTTACGGTACCTTGAATGGTAACAAGCAAGTATTGCCTTTCTTTGAGAATTTCACGGGCGGCGGTAGAGACAGTCTACGTGGCTTTGAAAATAATACCGTAGGGCCGCGTGGTGTTATTCGTATCCCGTCAACCTCCATTGCGCCAGATGGTACAGTAATCCCAGTACCTGGTGCCAACGACAGCCTGTCTATGTCTTTTCGGGGCATTGGTGGTAATGCATCATTCTCGGGTAGTTTAGAGTTAATTGTCCCAACCCCACTGATTGACGAGGAAACGTCTGCCGGTGTACGTACGAGTTTCTTTGTTGATGTAGGTAATGTGTGGGATACTAACTTTGACTATGATTCTTACCGTGATTTAGCGCCGTCGGAATTTGAACGATTGAGAGATTACAGCGACTATCGTACTTACCGTGCGTCAGCTGGATTATCGGTACAATGGATATCCCCAATGGGGCCTATGATATTTAGTTTTTCCTCAGCATTGAAGAAAGACGATGTGTACGATGATACTGAAGGTTTCTCGTTTAATATTGGTACAACATTTTAATAAAAATAGTCTATGCATAGCGCATGGTAATCAAGGAGTATGTTTTGAAAAACGTTACAAAATCACTTTTAAGTACAGCACTGTTTGCAGGTCTTACCATGAGTTCATGTGCAATGGCAGAACAGCGTATTGGCAGTGTTGACATGGCTGGTGTTTATCGCTCATTACCACAAGCGGCGGCAATCCAAGCAACCTTAGAAGCTGAATTTAAAGATCAGATCGATGGCTTAAAAAAATTGGAAGGCGACTTCAAATACCAACTCGAGAAGTTACAGCGAGATGGTGCGACTATGAGTGAAGAGGGCAAGAAAGCTCTACAAGACAAAATCATCGCAATGCGTTCTGACTTGGAAGCAAAGACAAAGCCGTTACAACAACTTCAACAACGTCGCTATAACGAAGAGCGCAACAAAATTTTAGCGCTAATCAATCAATCAGTGCAAACCGTTGCAGCTAAAAAAGAATACGACGTGGTACTTGAGTCAAATACTGTGCTATACATATCGCCAGAGCATGACTTGTCGAAAGATATTATCGACCAAGTCAGCAAGATTAAATAATTGAGCGATTAGCTATGAATAAAACTTTCGCATTACAAGATATTGCGGAACACATAGGCGCGACACTAGAAGGTGACAGCAATGCTGTCATTTCTTCTATTAGCAGCTTAGTGTCTGCGGGAAATGGCCAGCTAACGTTTGTTTCTGATGAACGTTATTTAGAACAGCTTAGCAGCTGCCAAGCAACTGCGGTGATAATAAAAGAGCAGCACAAACACGCTTCCCCTGTTCCAGTTTTAGTCGTCGCAGATCCTTATTTAGCTTACGCAAAAGCCGCTCAGTTACTCGACAATACGCCTGATTCAGCATTATATGTAGCGCCATCGGCAGTAATTGATCCTTCAGTTAATATAGCCGACAGCGCACATGTTGGCGCAAATGCGGTGATTGAAGCGGGTGCCGTTATCGGCGAGAACGTACAGATCGGCCCAGGCTGTGTGATCGGTAAGAACGCGGAAATAGGACAAGGTACCAAACTTTGGGCCAATGTTACCATTTATCATAATGTATTAATCGGTGAAGATTGTTTAATACACGCGGGTACTGTCATTGGCTCTGACGGATTTGGCTATGCCAATGATAAAGGTACGTGGGTTAAGATCCCGCAGGTGGGTCGTGTTGTTGTCGGTAACAAGGTCGAAATTGGTAGTGCCACGGCAATAGACCGAGGCGCAATAGAAGACACCATCATTGGTGACGGTGTGATTATTGATAATCTATGCCACATTGCTCATAATGTCTCGATTGGCGATAATGTTGCAATGGCAGCAACCGCTGCTATTGCCGGTAGCAGTAAAATTGGTAAAAATTGCACTATGGCCGGTCGTGTTGGGATTAATGGGCACACAGAAGTCGCCGATAACTGCCACTTTACTGCGTATACCATGGTGACTAAAACAATCACCAAGGCTGGCGTATATTCAGGTATGCCAGCAGAACCTGCTAAGACATGGCGTAAAAATATTGTTAATATACGCCACGTCGGGGCATTAAAAGAACGCCTCAAAAAATTAGAAAAAATAAACAAATAGCGCTAAATTTTACAGGAGAGACAGATTGGACAAGGTACTTGGGCCACTTGATATAAAAGCAATTATGGATGTTTTACCCCATAGATATCCATTTCTTTTACTAGACCGCGTCGTTGACTACGTGCCCAATGAATCCATCAGGGCTTATAAAAATGTGACCATGAATGAAGATTGTTTCAACGGTCACTTTCCCGGACAACCAATCTTCCCTGGGGTGTTGATCCTGGAAGCAATGGCACAGGCTTCTGGTGTGCTAGGCTTCAAATCTATGGACAGTAATGACCAGCTATATCTTTATGCGGGAATTGATAAGGCCCGTTTTAAACAACCCGTCGTGCCTGGCGACCGCTTAGACATTGAAGTAACAGTGGTAAAAGTAAAACGTAATATTTGGAAGTTTGTTGGTGTTGCATCAGTTGATGGCAAAGAAGCCTGTGCAGCAGAGTTTATGTGTGCCCTGAAGGACTTATAATATCGTGATCCATTCAACTGCTATTGTAGACGCGTCTGCCAAACTTGGCACTGACGTAAGTATTGGTCCATATTGCGTAATAGGACCTGATGTTGAGATACAAGACGGTAGTGTGCTGCGCTCCCATGTGGTGGTTAAGGGCCCCACGGTTATTGGTAAAAATAACCAATTTTTCCAATTTTGTTCCATCGGTGAAGATTGTCAAGACAAAAAGTATGCAGGCGAGCCGACACAATTGATTATTGGTGATAATAATGTGTTCCGTGAATGTGCCACTGTGCACAGGGGCACGATTCAAGACCAAGGTGTTACACGTATTGGCAGTGACAATCTTTTTATGGCATATATTCATATCGCCCATGATTGTGTGCTAGGCGATAATAATATATTAGCCAATAATGCGACTTTGGCTGGTCATGTGGTACTAGGTGATTTCGTTATTCTTGGAGGAATGACGGGGATCCATCAATTTTGTCATGTTGGCTCCCACAGTTTTGCCGGCGTTGGTTCTGTGATTGTTAAAGATCTTCCCCCCTATATCATGGCTGGCGGTTCGCCGTTTTCAACCTTTGGCATCAATTCTGAGGGCTTGCGAAGACGTAATTTTTCAGCAGATGCTATTTTACAGATAAAACGTGCCTACAAAGCGGTTTATCGTCAAGGCAAAACCGTGAATGAGGCAATAAGTGTGCTGGAAGATATGGCTGTTGATTGCTCCGAAATAAATCCTTTTGTAGATTTTATAAAACAGTCAAAACGAGGCATTGTAAGATAATATGCAACAACAAGATTCGTCTGATGTGACAATTGGCGTTGTTGCTGGAGAGGTTTCCGGTGATATCCTAGGGGCCGGTCTGGTTAAAGCGTTAAAGCGTAGATTACCAGACGCGACGTTCATTGGTATTGCGGGTCCCATGATGCAAGCACAAGGTGTTCGCAGCTTGTTTGACATGAGTGAATTGTCCGTTATGGGGCTGGTTGAGGTTTTGAAGCGCCTGCGTCGGCTGTTGTCAATTCGTCGTCAAACCTTTCAATATTTCAGTCAAAACAAGCCCGACGTTTTCATTGGTATAGATGCACCAGATTTCAACTTAAGCTTAGAACAAAAGCTAAAAAATAACGGTATAAAAACCATTCATTATGTGAGTCCTTCTGTATGGGCATGGCGGCAGCGTAGGGTGCTCAAAGTAGCTAAAGCCACTCATACGGTGTTGAGTTTATTTCCTTTTGAAAAAGCGTTTTACGATGCCCATGATGTTCCTTGCACATTTGTAGGACATACACTGGCAGACCAAATGCCTATTGAACCGGACGTCAATTCAGCGCGTCGTACCTTAAAGGTTGAGCCCCAAGGACGTGTTGTGGCCATATTACCCGGCAGCAGGAGCTCTGAAGTAGCGATGCTATTGCCGGTGTTTCTTCAGGCTATCGATTTACTCCGCATCACTCACCCAGAGCTTACCGTGTTACTTCCCGTGGTTGATAGGGAACGTAAAGTACAGATAGAGCAAATAATAGAAGGACTCAGACCTCGTACAGCGGTACGTCTTATTATTGGTCATTCCCGTGAGGTAATGACGGCCGCTGACGCCATATTACTTGCATCTGGTACCGCCACCTTGGAAGCTATGCTATGTAAGAAGCCTATGGTGGTTGCCTACAAATTTAAACCATCCACTTTTTGGATAGTGAACAAATTACTCAAAACACCGTACGTGTCGATTCCCAATATCCTGGCCCAACGTAAGCTGGTACCCGAATTATTGCAGGACGATGCGACTCCAGAGTCCCTTTCAAGCTCATTGGCACAAGCGTTAAGCTCTAACAATAGCGAACTTGTGGCTAAGTTCACCGAATTACATCAACAACTCAAGCTGGATGCTGACGAACGAGCAGCTGACGCGGTATGTCATTTATTAAAGCAGCCACATTGTGATTAACATCGCGGGTGTTGACGAAGTCGGTCGTGGACCTTTGGTCGGTGATGTCGTCACCGCAGCGGTCATCTTGCATCCAGATAGACCGATTAAAGGCTTGGCTGACTCTAAAGTTCTATCTGAGAAAAAACGTGTCGGGTTATATTCAGAGATTTTGAAAAACGCCCTTGCAGTCAGTGTAGGAAGATGTTCAGCTGTAGAAATTGACCATTACAATATTCTCGCAGCGACACTGCTGGCAATGAAGAGAGCCGTAGATAGTTTAAGTATAAAGCCTTGTTTTGTGCGAGTTGACGGAAACCGTCTACCTGATTGGGATTATCCCAGCGAAGCTATTGTTAAAGGTGACAGCAAAGACCAAGCAATTTCAGCTGCGTCCATAATCGCCAAGGTAACCCGTGATAGAGAAATGCTTGCGTTACACGATAAGTATCCTGAGTATGGTTTTGACCGACATAAAGGGTACCCGACCAAGCAACACCTTGAAGCGCTTGCGACTCATGGCGTCCTAAGGCAATATCGAATGAGCTTTAAACCTGTGGCTCAGGTTTTGCTGGTAAATAATGGAGTAATACGTGACTGACACTAGTATTCAAACGCGAGCGCCTAAGTTTATACACTTGCGGGTGCACAGTGACTATTCGATGATGGATGGCCTCAATAAAACTAAGCCTATTTTGAATCGAGTGTCTGAATTGGGGATGCCAGCAGTCGCTATTACCGACCAAATGAACATGTGCGGCCTCGTGAAGTTTTATAGCACCGCCCATGCCAACGGCATTAAACCTATCATTGGTGCTGATGTGTGGATGATAGATCCCGAGGTAGATGAAACTCCCTTCCGTTTGACTTTATTAGCACAAAATAATGAAGGATATAAAAACCTAACTGAACTTTTATCACGTGCATTTCAGCGCGGCCACATTGCTGAGCGGGCCGTCATTGATAAGTCTTGGTTGGCTGAACTGTCCGTGGGTCTTATTGTGCTATCTGGGGCTAAGGATGGCGATTTAGGTATTGCCTTATTGAACGGAAATAGTGAGGTTAGTGAGCAAATCACTCAGTTTTATCAACAGCACTTTCCAAATCGCTATTATGTCGAACTGATACGCACCAATCGTCCGAATGAAGAGGAGTATCTGCATGCAGCGCTCGCACACTGTCAGCGTCATGGCTTACCCGTTGTCGCTACCAATGAGGCATGTTTTTTAGATAGCGCGCAATTCGATGCCCATGAAATTCGCGTAAGCATTCACCAAGGTTACACGTTAGGCGATAAAAGACGGCCTAAACAATATAGCGAGCAACAGTATTTGCGCACAGAACAAGAAATGTGTGAGTTGTTTAGGGATATACCAGAAGCACTTGCCAATTCTGTTGAGATAGCTAAACGCTGTAATGTTACCGTATTACTTGGCGAGTATTTCTTACCAACATGTCCCACAGACGGCTTAACCGAGCCTGAATTTTTAATTAAAGTATCAGAACAAGGTCTTGAAAGGCGTTTACTAAAATTATT
>JBELHI010000001.1:0-12664 GCA_042091475.1 Alteromonadaceae bacterium | reverse complement strand
GATATTGATTTCTGTATGGAACGTCGAGATGAGGTAATTGACCATGTGGCAGAGTTGTATGGCCGTGAAGCGGTATCTCAAATAATAACTTTTGGTACCATGGCCGCAAAAGCCGTTATTCGTGACGTGGGCAGAGTATTGGGCCACCCCTATGGCTTTGTTGATAGAATATCCAAGTTAATTCCGCCCGATCCGGGTATGACTTTGAGCAAAGCCTTTGAGGTAGAACCGAGACTGCCAGAGCTTTATCAAGAAGATGAAGAGGTTAAAGACCTTGTCGATATGGCGAGGATTCTAGAGGGTGTAACCCGAAATGCCGGTAAACACGCTGGCGGCGTGGTTATTGCGCCAACAAAAATTACGGATTTTTCACCGATATATTGCGATAGTGAAGGCGCCAATCCAGTTACTCAATTTGATAAAAATGATGTTGAAACTGCTGGTCTAGTAAAGTTCGATTTCCTTGGTCTACGGACATTGACGATTATTCAATGGGCGATTGAAACGATCAAAGAGGTACGCGGTGAAACCATAGACATTACGACTATTGATCTTGAGGACCCTGCGAGTTTCAAGTTATTACAAGCGTATAAAACCACTGCGGTATTCCAGTTAGAGTCCCGTGGTATGAAAGATTTGGTGAAACGATTACAGCCAGATTGCTTTGAAGATATTATTGCATTGGTAGCTTTGTTTAGACCGGGACCACTGCAGTCAGGTATGGTTGATAATTTTATCGACCGCAAGCACGGACGGGAGGAAGTTTCATTCCCCGATGCTGACTACCAACACGAGTGCTTAAAAGAAATACTGCAACCCACTTACGGGATCATACTCTATCAAGAGCAGGTGATGCAGATAGCGCAGGTCATGGCTGGCTATACCCTCGGCGGCGCGGATATGTTACGACGGGCCATGGGTAAGAAAAAACCTGAAGAAATGGCCAAGCAGCGTAATATCTTTGAAGAGGGGGCAAAAAACAATGGCATTGATCCTGAGCTAGCAATGAAAATCTTTGACCTGGTAGAAAAATTTGCCGGTTATGGATTCAATAAGTCACACTCAGCAGCCTATGCCCTAGTGTCCTATCATACCTTGTGGCTTAAATGCCATTATCCGGCTGAGTTTATGGCCGCCGTGATGTCTGCCGATATGGACAACACGGATAAAATTGTGACCTTGGTTGATGAATGTGACGCGATGAAAATAGACATTCTTCCGCCTGATGTCAATGTGGGAAGTTACAAGTTCACGGTGGATAATCAAGGGCGCATTGTTTATGGTATCGGCGCGATAAAAGGTGTTGGCGAAGGGCCCATAGAGGCTATCGTTGAAGGGCGTCAAGAAAGTGGTGGATACACAGACTTATTTGATTTTTGTGCCAAAATTGATTTGAAAAAAATTAACAAAAGAGTTTTGGAGAAGTTAGTTCAATCGGGTGCTATGGATACCTTAGGGCCGCACCGTGCCGCATTACTCGCGACAATACCCCAAGCCATTGCAGCGGCTGAGCAATATGCCCGTGCCGAATCATTTGGCCAAACCGATATGTTTGGTCTGCTGAATCAAGAACAGTCAGAAACCGAGCAGTCGTTTGTTGATGTATCGCCATGGCCTGAAAAGGTGTGGCTGAACTTTGAAAAAGAAACCTTAGGGCTCTATCTCACAGGCCATCCTATTAACGAGTATGCTGATGAAATCAGTCGTTATACCAAAAACCGCCTAGTTGATGTGGTGCCGACCAATAGGGAACAGGTGGTTAGTGTCATTGGCTTGGTTATTGGTATTCGTGTTATGACCAATAAGAAAGGCCGCCGATGGGCGATTGTTACCCTTGATGACAAGAGCGCGCGTATGGATGTACGGCTGTTTCCTGATGTACTTGAAAGTTACGAGGAACTATTACAGAATGACCGTATATTGTTGATATCCGGACAGGTCAGCTTTGATGATTTCTCTGGCGGTAATACAATGACAGGTAGAGAAGTCATGGATATCAACCAAGCGCGCGAAAAATATGCCCGTGCCTTGGTATTAGATCTTACGTCACAGTGGTGTAAGTCAGATAACATAGACGCATTGGAAAACGTGTTAACGCCTTATAATCAAGGTACGTGTCCGGTTGAGATTCGCTACATACACCCGGACGCAGAAGCAAGGTTTACCGTATCACCCTTGTGGTACGTGACCCCTGACGACCAGTTGTTGTACTCGCTTCGAGAGCTGTTGGTTGATCAGCGCGTTAAATTGGAATTTCACTAGTCGCATACCGCGGTGTATGCTGAAGATAACTGGGTAGTATAATGAGTTTAAATTTCTTGGATTTTGAAGAGCCAATTGTCGAATTAGAAGGGAAAATTGAAGAGCTTCGTTCGGTCAACAGGAGCGGTCAGTTTGATGTTGGTTTGGAAGAAGAAATCAATAAATTACGTGACAAGAGCGCGTTGTTAACGAATAAAATTTTCTCTGATCTTAATGCTTGGCAAGTATCTAAGCTGTCTCGTCATCCACTTCGCCCTTATACGTTGGACTATATTCCCCGAATATTTACCGATTTCAACGAGCTCGCTGGTGATCGTGCATACGCCGACGACAAGGCGATTATTGGTGGCTTAGCCAACATCGACGGTCAGCCAGTTATGATTATTGGCCATCAGAAAGGTCGTGATACACCGGAAAAAGTCATGCGTAATTTTGGTATGCCGAAACCCGAAGGTTACCGTAAAGCATTGCGTCTGATGCAAATGGCGGAGCGTTTTAGTTTGCCTATCATCACCTTTATCGATACACCAGGGGCGTATCCTGGCGTTGGTGCTGAGGAGCGCGGACAAAGCGAAGCGATTGCCAAAAACCTCAAGGTCATGGCCGAGTTAACCGTGCCGATTATTTGTACCGTTATTGGTGAAGGTGGGTCTGGTGGTGCGTTAGCCATCGGGGTTGGTGACCGTGTTAACATGTTGCAATACAGTACTTACTCAGTCATATCTCCTGAGGGTTGTGCTTCAATCCTTTGGAAAAGTGCGGAAAAAGCCTCTCTTGCCGCTGAAGCAATGGGTGTTAGCGCACCACAAATCAAAGAGCTAGGTCTTATCAATACCATTATTGATGAACCCCTGGGTGGTGCTCACAGAGATTTTGACGCGACGGCCTCTAATCTTAAAGCGACCATCAAACAGCAGCTGTCACAGTTACAATCACTGCCTAAAGAAGAGTTGTTACAACAGCGTTATGACCGCCTTATGTCATTTGGTTACTGTTAATCAATATGCCACACTAAGTGTGGCTTGAACGTTTTCACATGACAGAAATTTATCATGCTATCGAGGCAATTTTAGCCAAATATCCAACACAAAATATTGTTGTTGGATACAGTGGTGGCGTTGATTCCCATGTGCTACTGCATGGGCTTTCTCAGTGCATAGCCGATTCACAACGACATAGACTCTCCGCTATTCACATTAATCACGGATTGAGTGAGTACGCCGAAGCATGGCAGTCACACTGTCAAAAAATTGCCGAACAACTAACCATTTCACTTACATCAATCAAAGTAGATTTGTCCCAACGCAAGGGCGAAAGTATTGAGTCCTATGCTCGCGACGCTCGATACCATGCGTTAGTTGAACACACTGATACCAACAGTGTTATTTTGTTGGGGCAACACAGTGATGATCAATTAGAAACCTTTTTACTGCAACTTAAACGTGGCGCTGGACCAAAAGGTTTGTCGGCCATGAGCGCAGACAGGTTAAACAGGGGACGGCGTTTTAGTCGTCCGTTACTGAATGTGTCTCGTGTTGAAATAGAAGCTTACGCAAATCGGTATCAACTCAATTGGATTGAAGACGAATCTAACCAAGATATTAATTTTGACCGTAATTTTTTGCGTCATCAAGTGATTCCTTTGCTGACGCAACGATGGCCATCAATTGCCACTACCACAGCTCGAAGCGCGGCATTGTGCGCGGAACAACAGCAACTGATTGAAGATGTTGCTCAACAGCACTTAGTGCTTTGTCTAAGCAACAAAGGCAGTCTGGCTATTAATGCGTTGGTGGCTTTGGATACACGTTGGCAAAAGCAGGTGATTCGGCAATGGATAGGTTCTTATAATATCAAAATGCCATCAGAAAAAACGTTGCATAGTTTGTTTACGGATGTCATTCATTGTCGTGACGATGGTGTTCCCCATTACATGCTTAATCAACATGTTATTAAGCGTTATAATGGAGAGTTATTTCTACTACACTCGTCAGAATTGGCGGCTCAACAAACTAGGCTTGTTGATAGTCAAAAACCCGTATCGTGGAACTCTAAATATGTGATTGAATTTCACTCATCGAGAAAAGCAAGCTGTGATCTTACCATCCCAAGATCAGCATTTGACCCTAACTCGGTTATTGAAATTAAAAACTTTCCGTTCAGTAGCAAGTTTAAACCCAAGGGTAAGACCCAGCATAAGCCGTTAACTCAATGGTTTAAACAATGGAAAATACCGCCATGGCAGCGCAGTCAAATACCGCAATTATGGGTCAATGGGCAATTAGTTGCCTTATTAGGTGTCGCGGTGGCAGACCAGTGGCCATTAATTGCAGAGGACTTGTCACCAGTATATGTCCATCTTGTCGAGGTCAATGTATCAGCTATTAAGCGTAGTTAACGCTATTGCCCAGTATTAATTTAGATTGATACAAGGCACTATCGGCTCTATCAAAAAGACTTTTTGCTGAATCACCCGGTCTAAAATACGCGCCGCCGATGCTACAATTTAGTTCGTATTTTACAAGAGTTTTGGATTTCGCAATCGCGTTGTGAATACGAAAGCTAATTTCTTCATTGACCGTGGGAACTGAGCCGGGTAGCAGACAACAAAATTCGTCGCCGCCAAAGCGAAAGCATAAATCACTCGCGCGGACGGAGTTTTTCATACATTGGGCGAAACGTTGTAGCACTTCATCGCCAGCACTGTGACCATAATTGTCATTGATGGCTTTGAAATTGTCGAGGTCAATCATCAACAGCCCAAAGTTTAACTCGGGTTGCCGCTTACTCTGTTCAAACATTCTCGACAGGTGTTCGTCAAAACTGTGCCTGTTATCTAGTTTAGTTAAGCTGTCTTTACGGGCCAAGGTTTGAAGGTTTTTATGGGTGATAGCGTTGATAAAGGCCATCTTAGCGAGTTCATGTATGGTGTAAAATTCACTAAGCTTATTGCCAGTCAATGGCGTGTTAAAGTGGTAAACAAGGCGTATTGTCGGTGTAACCGTTAGTGTTTTACTGAAAATCTTGTTAGTGCACTGACCCACCGTCAAAATATCGTCATCATGATGAAGACCAATAAAACGGGTATTAAAGAGTGCTCTGAGACTCAATAGATAATCACTCAACATATTTTCTAACTGTAAGCTAGAAAGTAACTTTTTCATAATAAGCATCGGTGTAATCGGGTTACTAGAGCTATTATTAGCTTGAAAATTATATAAATTTTCGTTTGTTGTGTTCTCTCTGTTTACCATGTATTGTTCCATTGCGGTAGCTCCTCGCTAATATTCTTTGTTAACTGGGCAGAACCGATGAATGCCACAAGCTAATATTATGAATGGAATAAGCAACAAGCGTGCCAGTGATTGGAGGGCAATGTGATGGCTGAACAGTTTAACGGTATTATTGTACTAATGGCAGTAGCCGTTTTATGCGTCTGGAGTTTTAGACGCTTATCTCTGCCACCTATCTTGGCGTATATCGTTGCCGGTATTCTTGCCGGACCACATATATTGTCCATTGGCGACCCCGCAGCAATGGATTTTTTGGCCGAGCTAGGTATTGTGTTCTTACTCTTTACACTCGGTCTAGAGTTCTCGTTGCCGCGAATGTTTGCCATGCGCACTTTGGTATTTGGCATCGGGCTTAGTCAAACGGTGTTAACCACTGTGTTAGTCATGGGCTTAGCCATGTTGTTGGGAATCAATTGGCAAACAGCGTTTGTGATCGGCGCTATGGTGGCAATGTCTTCCACTGCCATTGTTATCAAACAAGCCGCAGAAATGGGCTTTTTACACAATCGACATGGTCAAATTTCTGTCAGTATTTTACTTTTTCAAGATATCGCAGTCGTTCCGTTATTAATCATTATCCCCTTGTTAAGTGGTGGTGACGGTCAAAATTTATGGTCGTTAATTGGTCTGTCAGTGCTGAAGGGGGTGACGGTATTAGTGGTGTTAATGTATTTAGGTAAACACTTGCTACCACGGATTTTTGCAGCGGTCGCGTCTACTCGAACCGACGAACTGTTTGTGCTGACTACAATTTTAATCACCTTAATGGCCGCGGCGATGACACATTTCTTCGGTTTGTCTATGGCATTGGGAGCATTCTTAGCGGGTATGATGTTAGGTGAAAGCCAGTACCGACATCAATTGGAGGCCGACATAAGACCGTTTAGAGATATTCTTTTGGGATTGTTTTTCGTCACCGTTGGCATGAGGCTGGATATTTACTTTCTAATTGAACAGTTACACTGGGTGTTGTTGTGCGTAGGATCGTTGATGGTGGTAAAGGCTGTCGTCATTTTCATATCAGCACGTTTGTTTAACGTGTCATATAAGCAGTCTTTGGCTACAGCGTTGAAGTTGTGTCAAATGGGAGAGTTCGGTTTTGTTATTGCGGCGTTGGCAACTCACCATTTATTGTTGACTGAGCAACAAGCGTCATTACTCGTCAGTGTTGGCGTGTTGAGTATGGTGTTGAGTCCGTACCTGATCCACAAAAGCTATCCTGTCGCAAAACACTTTTTCCCAAGTAAAAAACCGAAGGTTGGGCGGGATCCCGACGACAGTCCAGAACTTGCCGAACACGTAGTCATTCTTGGTTATGGCCGGGTGGGGCAATCTATTAGCCGGTTATTGCGAACCGAAGATATTAGTTATATTGCATTAGATGCAGACCCCATTCGCGTTCATGAGAGCCGGAGTGCAGGGGAGCCGGTCTACTATGGTCACGCCAAGCAGAAAGATATTTTGCGCAGTATTGGTATAGAGCGGGCTAAGTTGGTGGTTATATCATTCGACTCGCCGCAACAAGCCATGACAATTATGAGCACATTGAATGACTTAAATCCAAAATTACCCGTGGTTGTTCGAGCTCGTGATGATAAGCATCTCGATGACTTATTAGCGGCAGGGGCAACACAGGTGGTGCCCGAATTACTAGAGGGGAGTTTGATGTTAGTGTCGCAAGTCATGCACTTGTCAGGTATTCCGATGTCTCGCATCTTGAAATGTATACGTACAGAGCGGAAAAACCATTATGGTCATTTACATGGCTTTTTCCCTGGTGAAAGTACCGACCTAACCTACCAAAAACAAGAACATTTAGAATTTATGCATGCTATTACCATGACGGCTAATGCTGATGCTATTGGTAAAACCCTAGACGAGGTTGATTTTTCACAATCGCGGGTTGAATTAAAAGAACTGCGCAGAGCAAATGAATTATTGTGCATTTCTGATGAGCTCATGCTTAAACAGGATGATATCGTCGTGATTAGTGGTAAACCACGTTATGTAGAACGTTTTGAGCGGATTTTACTCGAAGGGCGTGGCTAGTGACTATGGCTTGTGAGACGGTTGCCTATTCAGCCGATTACAAATGCAGAAAATCACGTAGTTCTTGCTGCTTGGCAATACCGTCTTTGTAACCCAAGGCTATCAGCTCACGGCAGTAAGCCGCTTCAAACATTAAATAGCTTAACATACTGGTATTTGATTGTTTGGTGACGCCCAGTGTACGAAGCAGCAAGCGAATTGGCGTGGGCAGCCCATCATAGTACTTTGGCGCAATGGCGTTAATGTCTACTGACGGTGATATCACTAGATGTTCAATTTGACGTAGTCCTAATCTTGTCGTTTGTGTTTGATTTAACTGCTTTACCGTACTGTTGATACGTTCCACTCGCTCTAAATCAGACAACAGCGTATCGCCAAACACAGTGTCCAGTAAATGGCTTATAATTGCTGAGTTATCAGGGTAATGATTCAACGGTTGTACATCTTGTTTATCGTGAGGATCGACACCAATCACTAATACTTTTGACGCGCCTAAATGAATAGGTGCGCTGAGAGGTGATATTTGGTTGATAGAACCATCACAGTAGTAATTATTATTCACTTGTCTGCTAGGAAAGATAAATGGGATGGCAGAAGACGCCAATAAGTGTTGTGTACTGAGCTGTGTGTGTCGCCCTTGGCGCTTGGCTCGTGACCATGCTTTGACATCTTGGTGGGCTTGGAAAAAGCTGACAGATTGATGGGTGCTGTAGCAGGATGCATTAACGCTGACTGCACGTAAATGTCGTTGGTCAATGTTGCGTTGTATGCGGGGGTAATCCAATAATTTATCTAGTAGCCCTGCTAATGGTTGATTGTTGAGCATACTGGTACCTGCAGGGTTACTGCTGGGCGCTTTGCGAAAATAGTTACCTATGATGTGGCCAAATGACCCTTTGAAGCTAGCATCATAAACTTGCCCAGTATGAAAGTTTCGCCAGACATATTCGAGTTTTCTGACGCCCAAATGATAACACGAGGCAAAACAGGCTAACGAGGCGGCATTGATTGCCCCTGCTGATGTACCACTAATGATAGGGAAGGGCAGTGGATGATTGCGTGGTATTAAGCTGCCAATGGCTTTTAACACGCCGACCTGGTAGGCCGCGCGTGCACCGCCGCCAGTGAGTAAAAGTCCCTGCTCATTACGTGGTGTTAGTGTATTGATTGTATCTCGCGTTTCCGCGTCACGGTCATGTAATGAGAAAAGCTTCATGGCATATCCCTTTGATAGTTATTACTATAACTATATGGTTTTATGCGTATTTCTCAAGCGTAATTGTAATTTGGGTTGATGTTTTTGGCGGTGTTCTTAATCTGTAAGATGTTGAACTGGGGTAATTTATTTACTGGTTAGATTAGCTAGGGGTTATCAACAGCACGCACACCGTTGATAACCCGAGCGTTTATTTTTCCTAGTTATAGGCTGCCTAAAAACTCCATAGCGGCATCAATCTCGAGTAACTGCTTTTCACCCGTGCGGCGATTTTTGTACTCAATCATATTATTGTCTAAATTACGCTCGCCTATGATGATCGTATGAGGCACGCCAATCAGTTCCATATCGTTAAACATTACCCCAGGGCGCTCTTTACGGTCATCAAATAAGACTTCAATACCTGCATCTAATAGCTGTTGGTAAAGTGCCTCAGCGATGGGACCTATGCGATGAGATTTGTGCATATTCATTGGCACGATAGCAATCTTAAAAGGTGCAATCGCATCAGGCCACATAATGCCGTATTTATCATGGTTTTGCTCAATGGCGGCCGCGACAATACGGGAGACACCAATACCGTAACAGCCCATCGTCATCACTTGGTGTTTACCTGTTTCTGTTAGCACACCACAGTTCATGGCTGACGAGTACTTGTCACCCAGTTGGAAAATATGTCCCACTTCAATGCCACGTCTGATATCTATGGTGCCGTGACCGCAAGGTGAAGGATCACCAACTTCGACGTTGCGAATATCAACCACAGTAAATTGCTTAACGTCACGTTGCCAGTTAACGCCTTGGAAATGCACATCCGTTTCATTGGCACCACAAATAAAGTCTTTTAACACCGCGGCACTGTGGTCAACATAAACTGGGCAGTTGACTTTGACGGGGCCTATAGAGCCAGGCTCACAGCCAAGATGCTGTTGTATTTGCTGTTCTGAAGCAAAGGTCAATGGCGACAATACGTGAGGTAATTTTTCTGCTTTAATTTCGTTCAACTGGTGGTCACCGCGAACAACTAACAGTGCGATGCCTTGCTCGCCGTTATCCTCTGTGACTACCACGACAGTTTTAGCCACTTGTTTAGCTTCACAAGACAGTGCGTTTGTGACTTCTTCGATACTGCGCTGGTCTGGTGTTGCAACGGTGGTTAGCGCTTCGCTACCGTCCTCTGCCGTTGTGGTTGGTGCAATGGCTTCGGCCATTTCAACGTTAGCTGCATAGTCAGATTCAGTACTAAATGCGATATCGTCTTCGCCAGATTCTGCAAGTACATGAAATTCATGGGACACGCTGCCACCAATCGAACCTGAGTCTGCGATGACCGGACGAAACTCTAAACCTATTCGTTGGAAAATTCGGCAGTAGGTGTCATACATTACATCGTAGGTTTTTTGTAAGCAGTCTTCAGTTAAATGAAAAGAATAGGCGTCTTTCATCGTAAATTCACGACCGCGCATAATACCAAAACGAGGTCTTACTTCGTCGCGGAATTTTGTTTGAATCTGATAGAGGTTTAGTGGTAGTTGTTTGTAACTGCTAACTTCTTTTCTGACAAGCTCGGTAACAACCTCTTCATGGGTTGGACCTAACACGAAGTCGCGCTGATGGCGGTCTTGAATACGCAATAGCTCTGGTCCATATTCCTCCCAGCGCTGAGACTCTTGCCATAAATCCGCAGGTTGAACAACTGGCATAAGAATTTCGATAGCGCCAGAGCGATTCATCTCACAACGTACAATCTCTTCCACTTTTTTCAGTACTTTCAACCCCGTGGGTAACCAACTGTAAAGACCCGAGGCAAGTTTACGTACCATACCCGCGCGTAGCATAAGTTGGTGACTGATAACCTCTGCGTCAGCAGGTGTTTCTTTTTGCGTTGATAACAAATAGTGAGAAGTGCGCATGATATTCCATATTGTCAAAATTAATTGCGCGCTAGTTTAACAGGTGTAAGGGCCGTGAAGAAGAGTTTAACAACGAAATGTTGTGCTTTATTCGATTGTTTCCACGGCAACCACGTGTATGGTGTCAGCAAGTACTTGCCAACAGATGTCATAGTCGTATAACGCCGTGTTGTAGATCTTATTATCTATCTCAGTCTTCTTATAAGCTGGCCGTGGATCTTGACTCAGAACTTGCTGTATGACTGTTTTAAATTCACTAATATGAGATTCAATTTCAGTGATCGTGTTAATCGCCGTTTCGCTAAAACTTACTGGAAAGTTCGCATCGGGCGCTCTGGGGGCAAAATCACAGCGGGCATGTGGTATGGCGTCAGAGTATGGAATGTAAGGTTTAATATCAATGATTGGGGTACCGTCGAGTAAATCTGTGCCCCGTACGGTGAGTGATACATCACGACCTGTTTTTGTTATTGCCACTAATTCAACCACCGACATGCCAATATTATTTGGCCGGAAACTACTACGTGTTGCGAGCACGCCGATACTTTTATTGCCACCCAGGCGTGGCGGACGTACCTTCGCAGATATCTTGCGGTTGCGGTGCTGGTGAAACTCAAATAACAACCAGATATGGGAATAGGCGTCTAACCCATCGATATAGTTAGGATCACAATACCGACCGTTAAAAGTCACCACGCCAAGCGCGGCGGTCACTAAACCCGGTTGTCGAGGAATGGCAAATTTCTGTTTATAGGGCGTGCTAATGTGTGCAATGGGTGACACCTGCATAAGCTATTTACTTGCTGTGATATTTGACATGAGCTTCTAGTGTATTTTCAATTAAACTAGCCACCGTCATTGGTCCAACGCCACCGGGCACAGGTGTTATCCAACTTGCTTTGGTAACTGCGACATCGTAATCCACGTCACCGACTAAACCACCTTCTGTGGTTCTATTAATACCAACGTCAATCACAATAGCGCCTTGTTTTATCCAATCGCCAGGAATAAATTTGGCTTTGCCAACGGCTACAATAAGCACGTCAGCATTGCGTATATGCTGTTCTAGGTTACGTGTGAACTTATGACATACTGTTGTAGTGCACCCCGCGAGTAACAGTTCAAGTGACATGGGTCTACCGACAATATTAGATGCGCCTACAATAACCGCATTCATTCCCTTGATGGGGATTTTGGTCGCTTCGATGAGTGTCATTATACCCTTTGGCGTACAGGGACGAAGGGCAGGCATACGTTGTGCCAGACGACCTATGTTATAGGGATGAAAGCCATCAACGTCCTTGTGTGGATGTATTGTTTCTAATATGTCGTCTGCATCAAGTCCAGCTGGCAATGGTAATTGCACCAATATACCGTCTATTTGCGGGTCATCGTTGAGCTTTTCAACCAATGCTTTAAGTGCTTGCTGAGTCGTTGTTGCGGGCAGGTCAAATGACTTGGAATTAAAACCTACTTCTTCGCAGGCTTTTCGTTTACTGCCAACATAAACCTCAGATGCAGGGTCGGCGCCTACCAGTATGACTGCAAGTCCCGGCGCCCGTTTACCTGCGGTGGTCGCTGAAGAGACGTGATGTGCTACCTTTTGCCGTACCTGTTTTGCGATACTTTTGCCATCTATGATTTTTGCAGACATAGTATTTAACCTTTTATAATGTATGACACTTATTATTTCATATACTCACCCGTTAAGAAACGTAAAAGCTGGACTGTTTAGGGAAATAAATCCATTTGTTTAGCCATAACGCTGTAAAAATAGCCGATTAGATAAAATAATAAAAAAACTGTTTGACGGCATCAGATATGCTCGGTAATATGCGCACCCTCATGACAACGACGTTTAATGTTGTTATGAGCAGTCGGTGAGTGGCGCAGCTTGGTAGCGCACTTGGTTTGGGTCCAAGGGGTCGCAG